>NZ_JBVHEP010000012.1:0-252018 GCF_055562795.1 Streptomyces sp. NPDC016851 | reverse complement strand
GTCCGCGGCGGGGCCCCCGGGGGGGGGGGGGTGCCCCCCGGGGGGGGGGGGGGCCTGTGTTGGGGGGGTGCGCGGGGGGGGGGGGGTTTTCACCTCCACCCCCCCCCCCCACCCGCATGCGGTCACAGCGGGAGCTTGAAGCCCGTGTGGGATGCCGTGAAGCCGAGCCGCTCGTAGAAGCGGTGGGCGTCGGTGCGGGTCTTGTCGGATGTCAGCTGGACCAACTGGCATCCCTGGCGCCGGGATTCATCGATCGCCCACTCGATGAGCTGTGTTCCCAGGCCGCTGCCGCGCTCATCGGCATGGACGCGTACGCCTTCGATGACCGACCTGGTCGCGCCGCGCCGGGACAACCCGGGAATGATCGTGAGTTGGAGCGTTCCGACGACACGGCCTTCCCGGACCGCCACGACCAGGCGCTGGTTGGGGTCGGCGCTGAGCCGTTCCAGCGCGGTCAGATACGGAGTGAGGTCGTCAGGCGACTCGCGCTGGGCGCCAAGGGGGTCGTCCGCGAGCATGGCGACGATCGCCGGGACGTCGTCGGCGGTCGCGGGGCGTATCTCAAGATCTCCCATGACCACACCCTACGCAGAGACGCCTGGGGCGGAGCCGGCTTATGCGGGCACCGGAGCCTTCAGCGTCTCCACGACCCGGACCAGCGGGGCCAGCTCAGGGTTCTTCGCCGCCTCGTCGAGGGCCTCGCGCAGAGCGGCGTCGTTGGTCGGCCGAGCCTCTTT
Organism: Streptomyces sp. NPDC016851; assembly: GCF_055562795.1. NCBI lineage: Bacteria > Bacillati > Actinomycetota > Actinomycetes > Kitasatosporales > Streptomycetaceae > Streptomyces > Streptomyces sp. NPDC016851. Next base: position 251,281 of record NZ_JBVHEP010000012.1, on the reverse strand, counting down.
GAGCAGCTTGAGGCCCGCCTCGGTGACGTTCGTGTAGATGCCCCGGCGGTCGGTGGGGCAGAGGTAGCGCTCCAGGAGCCCGCGGTCCTCGAGCCGGGTGACCAGACGGGTGGTGGCGCTCTGGCTGAGGACGACCGCGTCGGCGACCTGCTTCATCTGGAGATGCCCTCCGTCCCCGTCGTGCTGCCGGCTGAGCACGTCGAGCAGGGAGTACTCGCGCGCGCTCAGGTCGTGTTTGGCCTGCAGGGCGCGCTCGATGTGGGCCTCGATCCTCCCGTGCAGCAGTGAGAGGGCGCACCAGCTCTGGGCGAGAGCGGTGAGCGCGGGGTCCGTCGCTGTCATGGCGTTTCCTCCGTCCCGGAGCGGCTGACATCCAGGATAGAGCAGGACCGCAATTGACGGCGGTTGCCTATAGCCCGCGTGTGCAATTATTGTGGACGCACGCAAAGCGCTCCTGCAATCGTCTGGGAAGGTGTACCTCTCCATGCCTCTCGCGCTTCTGGCCCTCGCGATCGGGGCCTTCGGAATCGGAACGACCGAGTTCGTGATCATGGGCTTGCTGCCCGAGGTCGCGGGCGACTACGGGGTCTCCATTCCCACCGCCGGGTATCTGGTGACCGGCTACGCGCTCGGTGTCATGTTCGGCGCCCCGCTGATGACCGTGCTGGGCACCAAGGTCTCCCGCAAGCGGATGCTGATGCTGCTCATGGGCCTGTTCATCGTCGGCAACCTGCTCTCGGCACTCGCTCCGGCCTTCGCCGTCATGCTGATCGGCCGGATCGTCGCCTCGCTGGCCCACGGTGCCTTCTTCGGCATCGGCTCGGTCGTCGCGGCCGACCTCGTCGCCCCGGACAAGAAGGCAGGAGCCATCGCGATGATGTTCACCGGCCTGACCGTGGCCAACGTCGTCGGTGTCCCGCTGGGCACACTCGTCGGGCAGTCCGTCGGCTGGCGGGTGACCTTCGGCATCGTCGCCGCCCTCGGTGTCGTCGGCCTGGCCGGCATCGCCCGGCTCGTCCCCGACGTGCCCAAGCCGGAGGGAGTGCGCCTCCGGCACGAGCTCGCCGTGTTCAAGAACGTGCAGGTGCTGCTGGCGATGGCGATGACCGTCCTCGGCTTCGGCGGCGTCTTCGCGGCCATCACCTACATCGCGCCGATGATGACCCACACCGCGGGCTTCGCCGAGGGCTCCGTCACCTGGCTGCTGGTCCTCTTCGGCCTCGGGATGGTCGGCGGCAACCTCGTGGGCGGCAAGTTCGCCGACCGCGCCCTGATGCCGATGCTGTACGTGTCCCTGGGCGCCCTGGCCGTCGTCCTGGCGCTGTTCACCCTGACCGCGCACGACAAGCTGCTGTCGGCCGTCACGATCGCCCTGATCGGCGCCCTGGGCTTCGCCGCCGTCCCGCCGCTCCAGAAGCGGGTCCTCGACCAGGCGCACGGAGCCCCCACGCTCGCCTCCGCCGTGAACATCGGCGCCTTCAACCTCGGCAACGCGCTGTCCGCCTGGCTCGGCGGCCTCGTGATCGCGGCGGGCTTCGGTTACACCGCCCCCAACTGGGTCGGCGCCGCCCTGGCAGCGGGAGCCCTGGCCCTGGCCTTCCTCTCCGCCGCCCTGGAACGCCGCGCGGGTGCCCCCAGCACCGTCGTCACGGGATCCGAGCCGAGCGAGCAGCGGACCGCCGTCCACCACTGAGCCACCGGGCCGACCAGGATCATCGCCTTCCCCCGCCCCGGACCAGCACCTTGTGCACGTTTTCCAGGAGAACCCTCATGAGCACCACCACCGCAGTCGCCCCACTGACCACTCAGGACGCCGACGTCCTTGTCACCGCCGCCCAGCGTGCCGCCGAGGCCGCAGGTGTCACCGTCAGCGTTACCGTCCTGGACGCGGGCGGCCATCTGCTCGCCTTCCGGCGTGACGACCGCGCCGTGCTGATCTCCGGCGAGACCAGCACCCGCAAGGCCTACACGGCTCTGCAGCTGAACGCGCCCACCGCCGACCTCGTCGACGCCGTGCAGCCCGGAGGCCTCTTCCACACCCTGCCCACCGCACTCGACCGGCCGCTGCTGTTCATCGCCGGTGGCGTACCGATGCATCGCGACGGTCGGCTGATCGGCGCGATCGGTGTCGGCGGGGGTGCGCCGGAGCAGGACCACGCCTTCGCCACGGCCGCCCTGGAGGCCCTCGCCTGACCGGGCCCGTTCAGCGAAATGACGCCGGCTCCCGATCCCTGGGGAGCCGGCGCTGTCGTACCGGGGTGGCTCAGCCCGCCGCGACCGTGACCGGGGCGAACCGACGGCTCCAGTCCCCGGGCAGCTCGGTGATCCCGTAGGTCATCACCGAGTTGAAGGCCACGGACGCCAGACCGCGCTCCTTCGCCCACGCGAGCAGTTCCGTGTGCCGCACGTCGATGTCGGTGCGCAGAGGACGGTCCGTGTGGGCGGCGAGGGAGGTGATGAGGGCCTGGGCCACCGACGTGTCACGCGCGATGAGCGGACCGATGACATGGGTGTCCATGTTCGGCCAGGCGGCCGCGTATCCGGTGATCCGCCCGTCCTCCTCCGCCACGCGCAGCTGGTCGGCGAAGGCCGGCAGTCGGGTGACGATGTGGGTGCGGTCGGTCCCGAACGCCTGCTCGTCGAGCCGGAGGATGGCGGAGAGGTCCTCGGCGGTTGCGGCACGCGTGGCCACCACCGGCTGCGGCCCGCCAGGAGTGAAACGCCCGCTCACCATCTCCGCCCGCCCGGTGACCTTGAAGCCGAGTTCCTCGTAGAGGGACCGGCCGTACGGCGTCGCATGCAGGGTGAGAGGCGTGGTGCCCATCGCGGAGACGATGTGGTGCATCAGCCGGCGCCCCACGCCCTGCCGGGCATGCCGTTCGGCGACGAGGACCATGCCGATCGCCGCGAGGGCGGGGCGCTCCTGCGGTCCGTACTCGGTGACGACACAGGCGCTCACGAGGCCGCCGTCGGGGTCGTCGATGCCGTAGCCCCTCCCGGCCGTGAGGAGGAAGCCCCACTTGTGCTCCTCACGTTGCCACCCCCGGTCCTCGGACAAGTCGGCGCAGGCGGCGAGATCGCGGAGCGTCAGACGGCGGATGGGCAGAGAGTCAAGGGAAGGAGTCGGCACGCAGGTCAGGCTGTCCGACCGGAGCCCCTGACGTCCACCTCTTTCCACAGACACACGCGAGCTTTTGGCCAGTTGTAGCCCCCTGCACAGAATGCGGACAGACGCCGGACGTTTCACGTGAAACACAGGCGCGTCGCACGGTGGTTGACCGCGCTGATGATTCGCGCCGTGCCCTCATTCGTGACGGGGCAAGGGGGGACTTGTGTGCACAGCGGTGGCCGGTAGGGTCGACTCCGGTTCACATCCGGGGCGGCTGACCCGTTCTGCGTGGGCCGCGTACAGGGCAATGCAGCCTAACGGGACGGAGAGATCGAAAACCCACGTTTCCGGTTATGCGACTGAGCCGCCCAGGCGGGTAGGAAGCTCAGGGAGAGCACTGCGGCCAATGTCACACTCTTGCCTTACTTGTCCGTACAGAGCCGGAACACGGGTTGAATGTGGCCGCATTGGCCGCGACACCGGATGGGAACGCCGTCCGTCCACGGGGGAAAGCAGGCACCTTCCGACTGGGGAAGTGCGCAGACCGACCGAAAGATGTTCGAGGCGAGGCACACCATGGACGCTCCGACCACCACGTCGGCCGACAACGGCACTTCTGGCGGCGGGGGCGACTGGTTCACGCCCCGCAACAAGCCGACGACGACGCCGGGCAACGAGACCGGAACGCCGGACAACGAGCCCGGGACGCCAGACGGCGACTCCGGCACGCCGGACGGCCGTCGCCCGGCGGTGATACGCCCGGTGGGCCGGCAGACGGCCGCCCCGGGAGCACCGGCGGACGGCACGGCGGCCCCGCCCGCCTCGGCGACAGACGGTGCGAGGACCGGTGTGCCGGACCAGGAACGCGAATCCCCGGACGCGATACCCGGCCCCGCTCCCACGGCACAGCACTCCGCCCCCTCTCCCGAGGCCTCGTCGCCACGACCCGCGCCCGCGACGGGAACACCGCCTCCGGCGCCCTTCGCCTCCGCCGCGGCTCCTCCCGCCGAGCCGCGCGTCCCCGCCCAGCGGCCCGCATCGATGTCGCCCCCGGGGCCGGACGCTTCCGCCCCGGCCGGACAAGCCTCTCCGGACGCCATCCTCGTTCGCCGCGCCATGACAGAGGTCACGCCCGTGGCCGACAAGGTCACCTCGTACTTCTACGCCCTGCTCTTCGTCCGCTACCCCGACCTGCGCCCGCTCTTCCCGGCCGCGATGGACACCCAGCGGGACCGGCTGCTCAGGGCACTGCTCACGGCCGCCGAGCACATCGACAACACCGATGTCCTGGTCGACTACCTACGCAACCTCGGCCGGGGCCACCGGAAGTACGGGACGCGGCCCGAGCACTACCCGGCCGTTGGTGAATGCCTGATCGGCGCGCTGAGCAAGTACGCCGCCGGGGTCTGGAACGCGGAGATGGAAGCGGCCTGGGTCCGGACGTACACGACGATCTCCCAGATCATGATCGACGCGGCGGCCGCCGACGAGCTGCGTGCCCCGGCCTGGTGGTACGCCGAGATCGTCACGCACGACCTCAGGACCCCGGACGTCGCGGTCGTCACCGTCCGCCCGGACCAGCCCTACCCCTTCCTCGCCGGGCAGTACACGAGCCTGGAGACGCCCTGGTGGCCCCGGATATGGCGGCACTACTCCTTCGCCTCGGCACCCCGCTCCGACGGCCTGCTGTCGTTCCACGTGAAGGCCGTCCCGGCCGGCTGGGTCTCCAACGCCCTGGTGCACCGCGCCCGCCCCGGTGACATCGTCCGGCTCGGCCCGCCCGCGGGTTCCATGACCGTGGACCACACCACCGACAGCGGGCTGCTCTGTCTGGGCGGCGGCACGGGCATAGCGCCCATCAAGGCGCTGGTCGAGGACGTCGCCGAGCACGGGGAACGCCGGCCGGTCGAGGTCTTCTACGGGGCCCGCACCGACCATGATCTGTACGACATCGACACCATGCTCCGCCTCCAGCAGAGCCACCCGTGGCTCTCGGTCCGCGCGATCATCGACCAGCTGGCACACCAGCAGCTTCCGGACGCGGTACGCGCCTACGGGCCGTGGAACGAGTTCGACGCCTATCTCTCGGGCCCGCCCGGGATGATCCGCAACGGTGTGGACGCCCTGCGGGACATCGGCATCCCGTCGGAGCGCATACGGCACGACTCCGTCGAGGAGCTGGTCGCGGTCGCGCCCTGAACCCGCCGGTCAGCCCAGATCGGGGGCGTGCATGGCACGTACGCCCTCGATATTGCCGTCCAGGTAGTGCCGCAGCGACAGCGGAACGAGATGGACCGAGGCGATGCCGACCCGAGTGAAGGGCACCCGCACGATCTCGTACTCGCCGACCGGTTCGTCCACCTCGGGGCCGTGGCGGAGGGCGGGATCCATGGATTCCAGACGGCAGACGAAGAAGTGCTGCACCTTCACACCGGTCGCGCCGCCGTCCTCCCCGATGTGCTCCACGGTGTCCACGAAGCAGGGCACCACGTCGGTGATCTTCGCGCCGAGTTCCTCGTACACCTCGCGGTGCAGGGCGTCGACAACGGTCGAGTCGTCGGGCTCGACCCCGCCGCCGGGCGTGAGCCAGTAGGGATCCATGCCCGGTTTGGTGCGCTTGATCAGGATCAGGTCGTCCCCGTCCAGCAGAACGGCACGGGCGGTGCGCTTGACCACGGGTCGGACGGTCATGGGTGAAATGTGGCCCGGCTGGTTCCACGTGAAACATCGCGAAAAGTCACCGGCCGGGCTCTCAGAGTGAGGCCCTGTCCAGGCAGCCGACCTGCGCGCCCCCGCGACCCGGTACCCGCCCTCGGGCGCCTCCTCAGCACCAGTCCGCCGCCGCCCGCTGCAACCACTCGTGGGCCCGCGCGATATGAGGCATCGCGAGCGTCCCGGTGCGCACCACCAGGAAGTACGTGCGCAGCGGCGGCACCGCCGGCTCGTGCAGGGCGACGACGTCACCCCGCTCCATCGTGGCCGCGCACAGATAGCGCGGCAGCACGGCCAGGCCCGCGCCCGCGACCGCACACGCCAGAACCGCACGCAGGTCGGGGACGACGACGGTGCCCGGGGCGGCCGGACGCGAGTCGAAGACGGAGGCCCAGTAGCGGGACACGAAGGGCAGCGACTCGTGCACCTCCACCACAGGCACCTGCTCCAGGGCCGGTTCCGGCTTGCGGTCCGGCTGCCCGGCGCCGATCTGCTCGGCCCAGCGCGGGGCGGCGACCAGGACGTGCTCCTCGTCGCAGAGCGCAGTCGCCGTGAGCAGGGCGCCGCGCGGCCGGGCCGTGCTGATGGCCAGATCGTGATGCCCGGCGGAAAGCCCTTCCAGCGTTTCCTCGGCGTTCCCGAAGGAGGCGCGCAGAGCGAAGCCCTGGCCGTCCTCTCCGGTCAGCTCCGTGAGGGCGGGCAGGGCTCGTTCGGCGATGAACTCCGGGGGTCCGGCGAGGTGCAACGTCCGTAAGGAGGAGTCGTCGTCGAGGCCGGTCTCGGCTATCTCCACCAAGGCGTCGAGATGCGGGGCCGCCTTGTGGGCGAGTTCGTCACCGATGCTGGTCGGGGTCACGCCGCGGGCCTGCCGCAGGAACAGGGGGCGGCCCAGCTGCCGTTCCAGCGTGCGGATCTGCGAGGTGACGGCCGGCTGGGAGAGGCCGAGCAGTGCGGCGGCGCGAGTGAAGGAGCCGGCCCGGTGCACGGTCACGAAGGTCCGCAGCAAGGCCAGATCCACCGCGCAGTCTCCCCTCTTCGGCCCCGCTCCAGCCCCCCGGCCGCGCCAACTATAAATAAGTCGATAGGTCTCTGTCGCTACTGTGATTGGACACTGACAGAGAGTCAACTAGCCTTGGTCGCGCGGTTCTTGCGCGCGGAACCGGGGGACGGTCCGAGCCACGAGGGGGGAGGCTCGGACCGTCCGTGGGGGATGTCAGGCTGCCGACGCGTCCAGCGCGCGCAGCACATCGGCCACCAGGTCCTGCGGATCCTCGGCGCCGACCGAGAGGCGGATGAAGCCCTCCGGCACCGCGTCGCCGCCCCAGCGTCCGCGCCGTTCGGCCGTGGACCGCACTCCGCCGAAGCTCGTCGCGTCGTCCACGAGCCGCAGGGCGTCGAGGAAACGGTCGGCACGGGCGCGCGTGGGCAGCGTGAACGACACCACGCAGCCGTAGCGCCGCATCTGCCGCGCGGCGATCTTGTGGGCGGGATCGCCGGGAAGTCCGGGGTAGCGCAGCCCGGTCACCTCGGGCCGCTCGCGCAGTGCCTCGGCGACCGCCAGGGCCGTCGTGCTTTGCCGGTCGACGCGCATCTGGAGCGTCGCGATGGAGCGGTGCGCCAGCCAGGCCTCCATCGGCCCGGGAATCGCACCGACGATCTTGCGCCAGCGGCGCACGGCGGTCATCGCCTCGGCGTTCCGGCCGACGACGTAGCCCAGGAGGATGTCGCCGTGCCCGGTGAGCTGCTTGGTGCCGCTGGCCACCGCGAAGTCGGCGCCTAGCTCCAGGGGGCGCTGGCCGAGCGGTGTCGCCAGGGTGTTGTCCACCGCCACCAGGGCGCCACGCGCGTGTGCCGCCTCCGCGAGCCGCCTGATGTCGCACACGTCGAGGCCGGGGTTCGACGGCGTCTCGATCCACAGCAGCTTCGCACCATCGAGGACGTCGAGCTGGGCGTCGTCACGGGTGGGCGCGGTGCGCACCTCGATGCCGTACGCCTCCAGCTGGGTGCGTACCAGGGGCAGCGCCTGGTAGCCGTCGTCGGGCAGGACGCACACGTCCCCGGCGCGCAGCTGGGAGAAGAGCACCGCCGAGGTCGCGGCCATGCCGGAGGCGAAAACGAGCGTCTCGACGCCGTCCTGGCCGGGCGCCTCCAGCTCGCCGACGGCCCGCTCCAGCAGCGTCCAGGTCGGGTTCTCGTCGCGGCCGTAGGTGTAGGGGCCGGTGGGCTCGCCCGGCAGGTGGTAGTGGGCGGCGAAGACAGGTCCGGGCAGGGTCGGCTCGTACTTGGCCGGCGCGGGAAGCCCGGCCCGCACCGCGCGCGTGCCGTCGCCCGTCGCGGATTCGCTCATGCCGCCTGTCCCTCCACGTCCTCACGCACCGCGGCGAGCAGACCGGCGCTCGCCGCCTCCACCATCTCAAGGCACTCCTCGAAGCCCTCGGCGCCCCCGTAGTAGGGATCCGGTACGTCGAGGTCGTCGCCGGCCGCGGGGTCGTACGAACGCAGCAGACGCACCTTCTGCGCGTCCTGCTCCGTGGGCGCGAGGCGGCGCAGCGCCCTGAGGTGGCCGGAGTCGAGGGCGACGACGAGATCGAGGCGGGAGAACCACGACGGCTGGAACTGCCGGGCCGTGTGGCTGGTGGTGTAGTCGTTCGCCTCGAGGACGGCCACCGTGCGGGGGTCGGCGCCGTCGCCCTCGTGCCAGCCGCCCGTGCCGGCGCTGTCGACCTCGACCAGCCCGTCGAGACCGGCTTCCGCCACGTGCGCGCGGAAGACGATCTCGGCCATCGGGGAACGGCAGATGTTGCCCGTGCAGACGAAGCAGACGCGGTAGGTCATGCGCGTTCAGTCCTTGTCGGGCAGGACGACGTGCAGCGCCCAGGAGACGACAGAGATGATCAGGGCGCCCAGGACGGCCGTCCAGAAGCCCTCGACGTGGAAGCTGAGGTCGAGCTTGTCGGCCAGCCACGAGGTGAGCAGCAGCATCAGCGCGTTGACGACCAGGGTGAACAGGCCCAGCGTCAGGATCAGCAGCGGGAGGCTGAGGAGCTTGACGACCGGCTTGACCAGGAAGTTCACCAGGCCGAAGATCAGCGCGACGATAATCAGGGTGCCGGCCTTCTTGCCCGTGCTGTCACCGGTCAGGGTGATCTTGTCGAGCAGCCATACGGCGACCGCCAGGGCACCCGCGTTGGCGATCGTCTTGACTACAAAATTCATCATGTGTCTGATCGTGGCAGACCTGGTCGGACATGGGGACACGAGGCAGGGGCGGACGAAACGATGAAGGCATTCCGGCTGGATGAACTGGAGGCGGAGCGCGCCGCCAACGAGGGCGCTTACCTGCAGTTTCTGCGGGAGCAGAACATGTCGGTCGGCCTGTACGCCCTCGACGCGGGCGACCAGGATCCACAGAAGCCGCACAATCAGGACGAGGTCTACTTCGTTGTGAGCGGCCGTGCCGCGATCACGGTCGGGCTGGAGACGACGCAGGTGGCGCGCGGCAGCGTGATCTACGTACCTGCCGGTGTCGCGCACAAGTTCCACCACATCACCGAGGACTTGAGGGTGCTCGTGGTCTTCTCTCCCCCCGAGAGCTGACGAGCCCTCTCGGGGTTCCCTAGGGGATCGGTCAGGGGAGGACAAGGGGTCCGAGGCCCCCGCAGGGCCCCCTCCCGGACCTAGCATCGAGTGCAGGACGTCAAGAGATCCAGAAGAGACCGACAGGGCCCGGCACTCGAACGGGTGGAGAGGCAAGGACGAGGGCGATGCGAGAGATCTTCATGGGACTGCCGTGGTGGGTGAAGTGGATCGCGGTGCCGGTCATTGCCCTGGTCGTGTTCGGCGGGCTGATCGCCAGCGTGGTCGGGTTCGTCATCGGACTGCTCTTCAAGGTGCTGGTCTTCGTGGCACTGATCGGCGGACTGATCTACGTCGTACGGAAGTTCACGTCGAGTTCCTCGTCGCGCAGCGACTGGTGAGACCGGTGGGAAACCGGTGGGGGTAGCGGGAAACACCCGGAGTGACCGGTTCCCTCGGCCGGGGGAAGTTTCCGTTCCGGGCCGTCTGCATGCGGTGGCAGACGAATAGAGTCCGGAACTCGACGCGGGGACATCCCCCGTGAGCGGCACACCCCCACCCGTGTCCATCGGCACGGTCTGCCCCATCGCGCTTCGGGAGTGACCCTTGGCCCCGGCTGACACCGCATCTGTCCACCTGCGCACCGTCCCCGCGCAACCCCGCTCGGCGCCCCCCTCCGAGCAACCACCTCCCGTCCCGCCACCCCCTCCGGCGACCCTCATCGGGTCCGTGCAGCGCGCGATGCGCCTGCTGGAGACCGTCGCCGCGCACGAATACGGCGCCCCCGCCAAGCAACTGGCCCGGGAGACCGGGCTGGCGCTGCCCACGACCTACCACCTGCTGCGCACCCTCGTGCACGAGGGCTATCTGCACCGGGACAAGGGCCTGTTCTTCCTCGGTGAGGCCGCCGAGCGGCTGAGCAGCAGCGGGGCCCGGCAGAAACGTCGCAGCACGGTCGTCGACGCGCTCGCGCACTGGCGGGACGTGCTCGGCGTTCCGGTGTACTACGCGGTGTACCGCGAGGGCGAGATCGAGGTCATGTGCGTCTCCGACACCCCGGGCAATCCCGCCGTCGAGGAATGGGCCGACTTCCGGGAGACCGGGCACGCGCACGCCATCGGGCAGTGTCTGCTGTCCCAGCTGGACGAGGAGGCCCGCCGGGACCACCTCGACCGCTATCCGGTACAGGCCCTCACGCCGTACACCGTGCGGGACAACCACAGCCTGCTGCGCCGTCTGGAGCGGGTACGGCGGATGGAACCCGTGACCGAGCGCCAGGAGTACGCCCTGGGCGCCGTCTGCGCGGCGATCCCGCTCACCCTCGGTACGACGGCGGCGACGATGGCCATCTCCCTGCCCGCCCACCAGGAGCACCGGCTGCTCCCGGCGGCCCGGCAGTTGCAGAGCGAGATCGGGAGTCTGCTGGGCTCGCTCGCGCTCTCTATCAGTATGTGAAAACTCACTCCTTGTGATCTGCTGTGTACGTTCAGCAAGATTCCATCAAGTGTCAGAGGTTCGTTCCCGGCCAGTCCACGGCGAATGACGGGGTTAGCGATGCGCGAGTCCGTACAGGCAGAGGTCATGATGAGCTTTCTCGTGTCCGAGGAGCTCTCCTTCCGCATTCCGGTGGAGCTGCGCTATGAGACCAGTGATCCCTATGCCGTCAGGCTGACCTTCCACTTGCCCGGTGATGCCCCGGTGACCTGGGCTTTCGGCCGGGAGTTGCTGATCGACGGTGTCGGCCGGCCGTGTGGGGAGGGCGATGTGCGGGTCACGCCCGTCGAACCGGACTCGCTGGGCGAGGTGCTGATCCGGCTTCAGGTGGGCAGCGACCAGGCGCTGTTCCGGTCCTCGACGGCACCGCTGGTCGCCTTCCTCGACCGCACCGACAAGCTGGTGCCGCTGGGCCAGGAGGGCTCGCTCGCGGACTTCGACGCCCATCTCGACGAGGCTCTGGACCGCATCCTGGCGGAACAGGGCGCCGGCTGAGACACCCGTCGGGCGGCACAGGTGGAGTAACGCTTCACCGGATGCCGCCGAACTGTGCAGGAACGCTTCTCCGTTCGACGGGACAGCCGGCTTCACCGTTCACGAGCCGTCAGCGCTTGCGGCGCCGGCCCTTCCCTCCGCGTGCCGGGACCGGGACGGCCTCCGCAGCGGGCTGCGCTCCCGGGCGGTCGGCCGAGACCACCAGCGCGGCCAGGGCCGTGGTGACCGGCACCGAGGCCACCAGGCCGATCGAACCGACCAGCGTGCGCACGATCTCCTCCGCGACCAGTTCGCTGTTGGCGACCGTCCCGACACCGCTCTGCGCGATGGAGAACAGCAGGAGCAGCGGCAGCGCGGCACCCGCGTACGCGAGGACCAGGGTGTTGACGACCGAGGCGATGTGGTCGCGGCCGATCCGGATCCCCGCGCGGTAGAGGCCACGCCAGCCCATGGTCGGGTTGGCATCGTGCAGCTCCCAGACCGCCGACGTCTGCGTGACCGTCACGTCGTCGAGCACACCGAGCGATCCGATGATGACGCCGGCGAGCAGCAGACCGCTCATGTCGATCGTCGGGTAGAGGCCGTGGATCAGACCGGTGTTGTCGTCGGTGTTGCCGGTGAGCGCGGCCCAGTCGATGAACAGCGAGCCCAGAACGCCGATCAGCAGCAGCGAGACGAGGGTGCCGAGCACCGCCACGGAGGTCCGGGCGGACAGGCCGTGACACAGATACAGGGCGATGAGCATGATGGCGCTCGCGCCCACCACCGCCACGAGCAGCGGGTTCGAACCCTGAAGGATCGCGGGCAGGATGAAGAGGTTCAGCACCATGAAGCTGATGGCCAGCGCGACCAGGGCCATGACACCGCGCAGCCGCCCGACGACCACGACGGCCAGGGCGAAGATGCCGGCGAGCAGCGCCATGGGCAGGCGGCGGTTGATGTCCGTGACCGAGTACTGGAGGTCCTTCGGCGCGGAGGGCTCGTAGGCGACCACGACCTCCTGGCCCTCTTCCAGCTGGCGGGACTGGTCCGGCTGGACGATCTCGGTGAAGGTACGGCCCTTGTCCTTGCCGCTGTCGACGCGGATCGTCGCCCGCTTGCAGGTGCCGTTCTCCTGCTGCACCGCGGAGGAACCCTCGGCGGTGGAGGTGTCGCCGGTCGGCGGGACACCCGAGGCGCCGGCCTCCTTGCAGCTCACCGCCACGACCTTGGTGACCGAGCCCTCCTGCGTCTGCCGGTCGAAGCCGACGCCGGTGCGCTCGTGCGGCGGGGCGCCGCCCGGCCACAGCACGGCGAGACCGACCAGCACGGCGGCCGCGAACGGGATCAGGACCGCCGCGATGACCTTGCGCAGGTGCATCGAGACGGGCGTGGCAGGACCGTGGTTGTGACTGTGCCCGTGCCCGCCGCCCGGCTCGGAGCCGGGCCCGTTTCCGTGACCGTGCCCGTCGCCGCCACCGCCGTGCCCGTCGCCACCGCCGTGCCTGTGGCCTCCGCCGGGACCGTGTCCGTCGCCGTACCCATCGCGTCCGTCGGGCCTGTCGCCTCCGCCGCGCCCGTACCCGTCGGCTCCGCTGTGCCCGTCACCTTCCCCGGAACCGGAACCGGAACCGGAGCCGGTAGGTTGCCAGCCTCCGGAGCCGGAGCCGTACGAAGAGGCCGGACCGGCCGGACCGCCGCCCTGTCCGTTCCCCGGACCGGGCCGGTGCCCGTGCGTCTGTCCGCGGGCAGGACCGAGCCCGCCCCCGGCGGCGAAATCGTGCTCGCGCCCACGGCCGTTGCCGTTGCCGGCGCCGGACCCGCGGGGCGGTTCGGGCGGTGGGTAAGGAGGACGCTGCGTCGTGGTCACCGACCGATCATCGCAAGAACGAGGGGGGCCCTCTGTTCACCGCGCCAGAATTGCCGCTAGCGTGGTGGCACCTTTTGTACACGCGGGAGCTCGGAGCACCGGGCTGAGAGGGCGCTGACCTCCGTCCCAGCGATGTTTCACATGAAACATCACCGAAGTCGAGTGATGTTTCACACGGAACGTCGGCAGACGGAAGCCGCTGCGTCGACCGCCGAACCTGTTACCGGGTAATGCCGGCGTAGGGAGTAGGTCTCATGACCAACAAGGACGCACGCACGCCTGCCTCCGTTCAGGACGCACAGTCCGAGGAGGCCGGGAAGTCCATCGGCTGGCACAAGGCGTACGTCGAGGGCAGCCGCCCCGACCTGCGGGTGCCGGTCCGTCAGGTGCATCTCACCAACGGGCAGTCGGTCACCCTGTACGACACGTCGGGCCCGTACACCGATTCGCTCGTCGACACCGACGTTCGCAGGGGCCTGTCGCCGCTGCGCGAGAACTGGATCATCGCCCGTGGCGACACCGAGGAGTACGCGGGCCGGCCCGTTCGTCCGGAGGACGACGGCATCAAGCACACGTCGCCGCGCGGCGGCCTGCGCAACCTCGACGCCGTCTTCCCCGGCCGGCCGCGTCAGCCGCGCCGCAGCAAGGACGGTAAGGCGGTCACGCAACTCGCGTACGCCCGCCGCGGCGAGATCACGCCCGAGATGGAGTACGTGGCCATCCGGGAGAACGTCTCGCCCGAGGTGGTCCGCGACGAGATCGCGGCGGGCCGGGCGGTACTGCCGGCCAACGTCAACCACCCGGAGATCGAGCCGATGATCATCGGCAAGCGGTTCCTGGTGAAGGTCAACGCCAACATCGGCAACTCGGCGGTGACGTCCTCCATCGAGGAGGAGGTCGAGAAGATGACCTGGGCGACCCGCTGGGGCGCCGACACGGTCATGGACCTGTCCACCGGCCGCAACATCCACACCACGCGTGAGTGGGTGCTGCGCAACTCCCCCGTGCCCATCGGCACCGTGCCGCTCTACCAGGCCCTGGAGAAGGTCGACGGCCGGGCCGAGGAGCTGACCTGGGAGATCTACAAGGACACGGTCATCGAACAGGCCGAGCAGGGCGTGGACTACATGACGGTCCACGCGGGCGTGCGCCTGCCGTATGTGCCGCTGACGGCGAACCGGAAGACCGGCATCGTCTCGCGCGGCGGCTCGATCATGGCGGCCTGGTGCCTGGCGCACCACAAGGAGTCGTTCCTGTACGAGAACTTCGAGGAACTCTGCGAGATCCTCGCCGCGTACGACGTCACGTACTCGCTCGGCGACGGCCTCAGGCCCGGGTCGATCGCGGATGCCAACGACGAGGCGCAGTTCGCGGAACTGCGGACCCTCGGGGAACTCAACCGGATCGCGAAGCGTTTCCACGTACAGACCATGATCGAAGGCCCGGGCCATGTCCCGATGCACAAGATCAAGGAGAACATCGACCTTCAGCAGGAGATCTGCGATGAAGCTCCGTTCTATACGCTCGGCCCGCTGACCACGGACGTCGCGCCGGCGTATGACCACATCACCTCCGGCATCGGCGCCGCGATGATCGCCTGGTGGGGCACGGCGATGCTGTGTTACGTCACGCCCAAGGAGCACCTGGGCCTGCCGAACCGTGACGACGTCAAGACCGGCGTCATCACCTACAAGATCGCCGCCCACGCAGCGGATCTGGCCAAGGGACACCCGGGCGCCCAGGAGTGGGACGACGCGCTGTCCGACGCCCGCTTCGAGTTCCGGTGGGAGGACCAGTTCAACCTCGCCCTCGACCCGGACACGGCACGGGAGTTCCACGACGAGACCCTGCCGGCGGAGCCCGCCAAGACGGCTCACTTCTGCTCGATGTGCGGTCCCAAGTTCTGCAGCATGAAGATCTCGCACGACATCCGTCGTGAACACGGCGGCACTCAGGCCGAGATCGAGGACGGCATGGCGCAGAAGTCCAAGGAGTTCGCGGCGAGCGGGAACCGCGTGTACCTGCCCATCGCGGACTGAGCCGCCCGCACACAGGCCGAGGGCCGGGGACCGGTGGTCCCTGGCCCCCTGGCCCGCGGGAGGGATCCGGCCCCGGGCGCTGACCCGACGGCTACTCCGGCTGGTGTTCCGGGCCTCCGAAGTCCGGGCTGGTGTAGTCCGGACTGCTGAAGCTCGGCCGCGAGCCGCGGTCGCCGTCGTCCGGGCTGGTGAAACCCGGGCGGTCGTAGCCGAGGTGCGGCATGCGGCTGACCGGCGTGGAAGGGGAGGTGTGCTGCAGCGCGGCGGTCGCGCTCGGGTCGACGAGGGCTTCCCGGAGGAAGGGCACGATGCCGCGTTCCAGCAGGGCTTCGCGCCAGGCCTCCCTGGCCCGGTCCACCTCCCCGTGCAGCTCGCCGTGCGGGTCGCTTTCGGCCGTCGGCTTGTTGCGCAGGGCGGTGATCAGCAGCCCCACCGCGGCGACGAGGATCGCGACGGCGGTCACGGCGCCGAACACCCAGCCCGTGGTGAGCATGGTCCGGGCGAACGTCTGCTCGGGGTTGAGCATCTGAAGGATGTAGCCGACGAGCAGGAAGATCGCCGCGGCGGTTCCGGCCAGGACGGGAGCGAGGACGGCGACGACGGCGACGGCGCCCGCGCCGGCGGTCTCGGCGACCCCGCCCATGGTGGCGGCGAGGCCCGCCGCGCCCGTGTCCGGCTCGGAGGAGCCGGATGCGCGCACGGCCGGCCGGCCGGCCGTCGCGGGCCTGCGCTGTGCCTCGCGGACCTTGACGTAGTGCTGGTATTCGGTCGACGCGGCCGCCGTGATGAGCGCGGTGGCGTTCAGCGCCATGGTGCGCAGTTGCTCGGGGTTGAGCCGCTGTCCGACAGCGGCCAGTTCCGGTCGGTGTGGTGCGGAGCGCAGCGCCTCATCGAGGATCCGCTCGTATTCCTGGCGGTCCTCGCTCAGCAGGTGCTGCGGAACGCTGTTCATGTGCATCCCCCGATGCTCCGTAGGGCTTGGGGCTCGGCATGCTGACGAGCCGTCGGGCAGAAACGGAGGGGAGCCTGCTACGGATAAGCCGATGGTAGAGCCGTGAAGGTGGGCGGTGACAGGGGGTTTACCGAAATTGGCCCCTCAGCGGTCCGGTCCTGTGACGGGAAACGCCTGCCCGGTGAACGTTCACGTACCCAGCGGCAGTTGCTGGACCAGCAGCTTTCCGGCCATGGTCACGCCGCCGTCCATGGCGATGGCGAGTCCGTCGGCGTAGACGTGCGGACCCTCGACCACGGGGTCGGTCCTGTCCTCGTCTTCCTCGGAGCCGACTTCGCCCAGGAGATACGGAATCGGGCTGTGACCGTGAACGATGCGGTGGCCCCCGTACGTATCGAGCAGGGAGCGCACGGCGTCCGCGCCGCCCTCGTCACGGAAGGAGAACCGCTTGGTGAACTTGCGGAACAGGTCCCAGACCTCGTCCGCGTCGTTGCGCGTGAGCGTCTCGCGGACGGTGTCGTTGACCTCTTCGATGGAGCGGCCGTAGTCGAGGTAGGCGGTGGTGTCGGAGTGGACGAGCAGGTGGCCGTCGACCTCCTCGACGGCGTCCAGACGGGCCATCCACTGCAGGTGGTGGTCCTGGAGGCGGTCCATGTCGGTCTTCTGGCCGCCGTTGAGCAGCCAGGCCGCCTGGAACGTGGCGGTGCCGGCGCCGGAGTTGACGGGGGTGTCGCCGAACCGCTTGGCGCCGAGCAGCAGCAGCTCGTGGTTGCCCATGAGTGCCTTGCAGTAGCCGCCGGCCGCGGCGGCCTCGGCGGACAGCCGCATCACCAGGTCGATGACGCCGATGCCGTCGGGGCCGCGGTCGGTGAAGTCGCCGAGGAACCACAGCCGGGCGGTGCCCGCGCACCAGTTGCCGTCGGCGTCGAGGAGGCCCTTCTCCTGGAGGGCGGCCACCAGCTGGTCGAGGTAGCCGTGCACATCGCCCACGACGTACAGCGGGCCCTGCCCGGTGTCGGCCTGCGGGGCTGCGACGGTCTCGGGGTCGACGGCCACCTGGACGGTGTCGCCCCGGTTGATCACGGGCAGATCGCGTTCGGTCGGCGTGTACCCCTCGGGGTAGGTCTCCTCGGCCGGCGGGGCGACCTCGCCGGGCTGGGCGCTGTGGACGTACGGACCGGCCTCGTGGACGTACGCGGGCACCCGGAAGTCGCGCAGCGTCGCCGTCCGCTCCACCTCGGGTCCCTGACCGGCCCCCTGAGTCATCGACCCCTCCACCATCGCGCCGCAGCTGCACCGCATCGGACTGCCTGGTCGTAGCGGCCCGTGGGTGTCGTGGGCCCATCATAGGAATGCGGATCGCGCCATGTGATGACCCAGGGGTGGTGAATCAGAGCAAGAGTCCAGTTCACCGCGGCTTTCGCCCCGATTGAGCCGGGCTTTGACCACCGTGTGACCGTCCTCGCTTTCCTTCTCTTCGCGAGAACGATCCCTTCTCTCCGGGGGACCGGCCCTGTTTCTCCCCAGGAGTGCGCACTTTCGTTGACCCGATCGGACGGGTCTAGGTCCCCTCGGGTGACCGCGGCGGGCTGACCGTCGTGCGCGGCGGGCGCCGTTGGGACGACGTGCGCACGATCAGCTCCGTCGGTATCACCTGCTCCACCGGACGGTCGGAGTCCACTCCCTCGATGGCGTCGATGAGGAGCTGCACGACGGCCGTGCCGATGCGGCGCGGTTTCAGGGAGAGCGTCGTGATGGGCGGCTCGGTGTTGGCGTACACGGTGGACTCGCTGCAGCAGACCAGCAGCAGGTCGTCGGGTACGCGCAGGCCGTAGCGGCGGGCGGCGGCGAGCAGGTCGGTGCCGTTCGGGTCGAACAGGCCGTAGACCGCGTCGGGCCGGTCGGGCCGGGCGAGCAGCCGGTCGGCGGCGACGGCGCCCGCGCACGGATCGTGCGCCGGGTAGGCCTCGTACACCGGGTCCTGGCCGACGCGCTCGCACCAGCGCAGGTAGGCGGTGGTCGACAGGTGGGTGTACGTGTCCGTGGTCGTACCGGTCAGCAGGCCGATGCGGCGGGCGCCGGCGTCGGCCAGGTGATCGAGGATGCCGAGGACGGCGGCCTCGTGGTCGTTGTCGACCCAGGCCGTGACCGGCAGCGAGCCGGCCGGGCGGCCGTCGGAGACGACCGGCAGGCCCTGCCGGACGAGTTCGCTGACGACCGGGTCCTGGTCGGAGGGGTCGATGACGACCGTGCCGTCCAGGGCGACGTTCGACCACACGTCGTGGCGGGAGGTCGCGGGGAGAATGACGAGGGCGTAGCCGCGGGCGAGCGCGGCGGAGGTGGCGGCCCGTGCCATCTCGGCGAAGTACGCGAACTCCGTGAAGGTGAAAGGTTCATCCCCGTACGTGGTCACGGTCAGGCCGATGAGTCCCGACTTGCCGGTACGGAGGGTCCGGGCGGCGGCCGAGGGCCGGTAGCCCAGCCGGTCGGCGACCTCACGGACATGGCGCCGGGTGGCGTCCGGGAGCCGGCCCTTGCCGTTGAGGGCGTCGGAGACGGTCGTGATGGACACTCCGGCGGCGGCGGCCACGTCTCTGATACCCGCCCGACCCGGCCGACTGCCTCGACGTGAGGTTTCCGCGCGGCTCACCTGGTGCTTCCCTGCTGCTGTCATGGCGAGCCGATAGTAGGGCTCATGCGGTGGGGTAGTGCGGACGCATATGCACGCGTTGACAGGCACGTTTCTGCATGATCATTTAACCCCAATTGCTTTGGAAAACAAGGGCGTTGGCGGCTCTCATGCCAGTACGTGGCTTGTCGGCCCGCACGGGCCTGCCAAGTGGCCGATGTTGCGAAGAGGTCTCAACTCACCTGCACGGGGGATGCGCGCCACGGCGCGCACCACCGGCGCGTAGATATATGTGCGGCGCGCCCCTGAATTCGTACGCCTTCGTACAGTGATGCCCCTGATGCCGGTGGGGCGCACGAATGATGTCCGTGGGACGCACGAGGCCGACCGTCGTCGCGCCGTCGTGGCTATACGCAGCGGCGCCGAATCCTCATAAGGTGAGGAGCATTGGATGTCGGCGGCGGTCATGGGCCGCCGGTCTTCGCGAGGAGGACTGCGGTGAGCGAGACGAGCCCCAAGCTGCGCGCCGAGCTGGAGGGGATCCCCACCTACAAGCCGGGCAAGCCGGCCGCGGCGGGCGGGCCGGTGGCCTACAAGCTGTCCTCCAACGAGAACCCCTACCCGCCGCTGCCGAGCGTGATGGAAACGGTGACGGCGGCGGCCTGCGCCTTCAACCGCTACCCCGACATGGCCTGTACCGGGCTGATGAACGAGCTGTCCGAGCGGTTCGGCGTGCCCCTCTCCCACCTGGCCACCGGCACCGGCTCGGTCGGTGTCGCCCAGCAGCTGATCCAGGCCACCTCCGGCCCCGGCGACGAGGTCATCTACGCCTGGCGGTCCTTCGAGGCGTATCCGATCATCACGCAGGTCAGCGGCGCGACGTCGGTGCAGGTGCCGCTGACCTCCGGTGATGTGCACGACCTCGACGCGATGGCCGACGCGATCACCGACCGGACCCGGTTGATCTTCGTCTGCAACCCCAACAACCCGACGGGCACGGTCGTGCGGCGGGCGGAGCTGGAGCGCTTCCTCGACCGGGTGCCCGGTGATGTGCTGGTGGTGCTCGACGAGGCCTACCGCGAGTTCATCCGCGACCCCGAGGTGCCGGACGGTGTCGAGCTGTACCGTGACCGGCCCAACGTCTGCGTCCTGCGGACCTTCTCCAAGGCCTACGGCCTCGCCGGCCTGCGCGTCGGGTTCGCCATCGCCCACGAGCCGGTGGCCGCGGCGCTGCGCAAGACGGCGGTCCCGTTCGGGGTGAGCCAGCTCGCGCAAGAGGCGGCGATCGCCTCGCTGCGTGCCGAGGACGAACTGCTCGGCCGGGTCGGCTCGCTGGTGTGTGAGCGCACGCGCGTGGTCGACGGGCTGCGCGCCCAGGGCTGGACGGTGCCCGAGACCCAGGCCAACTTCGTGTGGCTGCGGCTGGGGGAGCGCACGGTCCCGTTCGCGGAGGCGTGTGAGCAGGCGGGTGTGGTGATCCGGCCGTTCCCGGGTGAGGGTGTGCGGGTCACGGTCGGAGAGACCGAGGCGAACGACATCTTCCTGAAGGTGGCGGAAGGGTTTCGCAAGGAGATCTAGGAGCTGAGAACCGTGGGATGAGCCGGTCGGCGTTCATCGTCGACCGGCTCCACGCGTATCGGGTCGCCGTCCCGCACGGTTGCCAGCAGACCGGGGTCGCCGTCGATGCGGCCCAGGACATTGCACGGGCTTGCGAGGCGGCACTCGTCGCCCCGTGAGATCGGAGTGGGCCCGTAGGGGAGGGCGAGGGCGTCGCCGTCGGTCCAGAAGGCGACGGTGCCGGGCTCGACGACCTCCCTGGCGCCTGTTTCACGTGAAACCGACACTCCTGTGTCGAAGTACACCTCCTTGCCCCAGGTGCGCGCTGTCGAGACGAGGGGCAGCGCCTTGGCGAGGGCCTGGCTGGTCGGAGTGTCCTCGAGGGACGCGGTGAGATGACCGGACGGCCAGGAGATCCGGATCTGTAGCGATGGCAGTGTCTGCATGCCGTCGATTCAACAATATGTTGAAGTTCCGGCCAAGGGGTTGACTGTGACGGGGGAGACAGGGGACCCCCTCCAGGGCTCGAAACTGCGTGCTGCATAATGGCTTGTGAATGTGAACGCTTTCACAAGCGTATGTAAGGAGCGGCGACGTGGACCTCGCTTTGGCGCCGGAGACCCTGGCGCGATGGCAGTTCGGCATCACCACCGTCTACCACTTCCTGTTCGTCCCCCTGACGATCTCGCTGGCCGCCCTGACGGCCGGACTGGAGACCGCCTGGGTGCGGACGGAGAAGGAGAAGTACCTCCGGGCGACGAAGTTCTGGGGCAAGCTCTTCCTGATCAACATCGCGATGGGTGTGGTCACCGGCATCGTGCAGGAGTTCCAGTTCGGCATGAACTGGTCCGACTACTCACGCTTTGTCGGTGATGTCTTCGGCGCGCCGCTCGCCTTCGAGGCCCTGATCGCCTTCTTCTTCGAGTCCACCTTCATCGGCCTGTGGATCTTCGGCTGGGACAAGCTGCCCAAGAAGATCCACCTGGCCTGCATATGGATGGTCTCGATCGGCACGCTGCTGTCCGCCTACTTCATCCTTGCCGCGAACTCGTGGATGCAGCACCCGGTCGGTTACCGGATCAACGAGAAGAAGGGCCGGGCCGAGCTCACCGACTTCTGGCTGGTGCTGACGCAGAACACCACGCTGAACCAGGTCTTCCACAGTTTCTCCGCGGCGTTCCTGACGGGCGGCGCCTTCATGGTGGGGATCGCCGCCTTCCACCTGCTGCGCAAGAAGCACATCCCGGTGATGCGGACCTCCCTCCGGCTCGGCCTGGTCACCGTCGCCGTCGGCGGCCTGCTCACCGCGGTCAGCGGGGACACCCTGGGCAAGGTCATGTACGAGCAGCAGCCGATGAAGATGGCCGCTGCCGAAGCGCTGTGGGACGGCGAGAAGCCGGCGCCCTTCTCGGTGTTCGCGTACGGGGACGTCGACAAGGGCCACAACAAGGTCGCCCTGGAGATACCCGGCCTGCTCTCCTTCCTGGCCCACAGCGACTTCGAGTCGTACGTGCCGGGCATCAACGACACCAACAAGGCCCTCCAGGAGAAGTTCGGCCCCGGTGACTACAAGCCCATCGTCCCGGTCGCCTACTGGGGCTTCCGCTGGATGATCGGCTTCGGCATGGCGTCGTTGGCGATCGGCCTGCTGGGGCTGTGGCTCACCCGGAAGAAGTTCCTGCTGCCGGCGGCCTGGCGGACCGGGGAGGACGAGGTACCGCATCTGGTCCTGTTCCGGAAGCCGCTCCGGCCGCGACTCACCCGCCTGTACTGGCTGGTGGCGGTCTGGACGATGGCCTTCCCGCTGATCGCCAACTCCTGGGGCTGGATCTTCACCGAGATGGGGCGCCAGCCGTGGGTCGTCTACGGGCTGTTCCAGACCCGCGACGCCGTCTCCCCCGGCGTCTCCCAGGCCGAGGTCATCACCTCGTTGATCGTCTTCACCACGCTGTACGCCATCCTCGCCGTCATCGAGGTCAAGCTGCTGGTCAAGTACGTCAAGGCGGGCCCGCCGGAGCTCACCGAGGCCGATCTCAACCCGCCCACGAAGATCGGCGGCGAGTCCCGTGACGCCGACAAGCCGATGGCCTTCTCGTACTAGGCCGAGGGAGCTGCACAGTCATGGAACTGCACGACGTCTGGTTCGTCCTGATCGCCGTCCTGTGGACCGGCTACTTCTTCCTGGAGGGCTTCGACTTCGGGGTCGGTGTGCTCACGAAGCTGCTCGCCCGCAACCGGCCCGAGAAGCGGGTGCTGATCAACACCATCGGCCCCGTCTGGGACGGCAACGAGGTGTGGCTGCTGTCCGCGGGCGGTGCCACCTTCGCGGCCTTCCCCGAGTGGTACGCCACGCTCTTCTCCGGCTTCTACCTGCCCCTGCTGGCCATCCTGGTCTGTCTGATCGTCCGGGGTGTGGCCTTCGAGTACCGCGCCAAGCGGCCCGAGGAGAACTGGCAGCGCAACTGGGAGACGGCGATCTTCTGGACCTCGCTGATCCCCGCCTTCCTCTGGGGTGTGGCCTTCGGCAACATCGTGCACGGCGTGAAGATCGACCAGGACTTCAACTACGCCGGCGGCGTCCTGGACCTGCTCAACCCGTACGCGCTGCTCGGCGGTCTGGTCACGCTGGCGCTGTTCACCTTCCACGGGACGGTGTTCGTCGGGCTCAAGACGGTCGGGGAGATCCGGGAGCGGGCGCGGAAGCTGGCGCTTCGCGTCGGGCTGGTGACCGCCCTGCTGGCTCTCGCCTTCCTGCTGTGGACGCAGTCCGACCGGGGTGACGGAGCTTCGCTCGTCGCGGTGGCCGTGGCGGTGGCGTCGCTCCTCCTGGCCATGGTCGCGGCGCGAGCGGGGCGTGAGGGGTGGGCGTTCGCCCTGTCGGGGCTCACCATCGTGGCCACGGTGGCGATGCTCTTCCTGACGCTGTTCCCGAACGTCATGCCGTCGACGCTCAATCCGGACTGGAGCCTGACGGTCACCAACGCCTCGTCCAGCCCGTACACGCTGAAGATCATGACGTGGTGCGCGGCGGTCGCCACGCCGGTCGTGATGGTCTACCAGGGCTGGACGTACTGGGTCTTCCGCAAGCGGATCGGTACGCAGCACATCGCCGACCCCGTGCACTGAGGTGTGTTTCACGTGAAACCAATCGATCCGCGTCTGCTCCGGTACGCCCGTGCCACCCGGGTCTTCCTGGTGGCGGTCGTCGCCCTGGGGGCCGTCGGGGCAGGGCTGGTCATCGCGCAGGCGATGCTGATCGCCGAGGTGGTGGTCGGCGCGTTCCAGCACCGCATGGCGGTGTCCGAACTCGGCACTCCCCTGCTGCTGTTGGCCGCTGTCGCGGTCGGCCGGGCGCTGGTCGGCTGGCTCACGGAGCTCGCCGCGCACCGGGCGAGCGCGGCGGTGAAGTCCGAGCTGCGAGGGCGGCTTCTGGAGCGTGCCACCCGGCTCGGGCCGGGCTGGCTGGGCGGGCAGCGGACCGGTTCGCTGGTCGCCCTGGCCACCCGGGGCGTCGACGCCCTCGACGACTACTTCTCACGGTATCTGCCGCAGCTGGGTCTCGCGGTGGTCGTACCGGTGGCGGTGCTGGCGCGGATCGTCACCGAGGACTGGGTCTCCGCGGCCATCATCGTGGGCACCCTGCCGCTCATCCCGGTCTTCATGGTGCTGATCGGCTGGGCCACCCAGTCCCGGATGGACCGTCAGTGGCGGCTGCTGTCGCGGCTGTCCGGGCACTTCCTGGACGTCGTCGCGGGGCTGCCGACGCTGAAGGTCTTCGGGCGGGCCAAGGCGCAGGCCGAGTCGATCCGGCGGATCACGGGTGAGTACCGGCAGGCGACCATGCGGACGCTGCGGATCGCCTTCATCTCCTCCTTCGCGCTGGAGCTGCTCGCGACGATCTCGGTGGCGCTGGTCGCCGTGACGATCGGCATGCGGCTCGTGCACGGCGAGATGGACCTGTACATCGGCCTGGTCATCCTGATCCTGGCGCCGGAGGCGTATCTGCCGTTGCGGCAGGTCGGGGCGCAGTACCACGCGGCGGCGGAGGGGCTCGCCGCGGCCGAGGAGATCTTCGAGGTTCTTCAGACGCCCGTGCCGGCCTCCGGTTCCGGGGCCGTGCCGGCGGGTGCGCTGGCCTTCGAGGGTGTGACCGTCCGCTATCCCGGGCGGTCGGCAGACGCCGTGTCCGATGTGTCCTTCACTGTCGAGCCCGGGGAGACGGTCGCGCTGGTCGGGCCGAGCGGTGCGGGCAAGTCGACGCTGGTGAACGTCCTGCTCGGATTCGTGCCGCCGGCCGAGGGACGGGTGCGGGTCGGGGGAGCCGACCTCGCCGACGTGGACCTGGAGCAGTGGCGGTCCCGGATCGCCTGGGTGCCGCAGCGGCCGCATCTGTACGCCGGGACGATCGCCGAGAACGTACGGCTGGCGCGGCCCGACACCGACGACGACGCCGTACGGCGGGCGCTGCGGGACGCCGGGGCGCTGGAGTTCGTGGAGGCGCTGCCCGAGGGTGCGGACACCGTGCTCGGTGAGGACGGGGCCGGGCTGTCCGCCGGGCAGCGGCAGCGGCTCGCGCTGGCCCGGGCGTTCCTCGCGGACCGCCCCGTGCTGCTGCTCGACGAGCCGACGGCCGCGCTGGACGGGGCCACCGAGGCCGAGGTCGTGGCGGCTGTACGGCGGCTCGCGGCCGGGCGGACGGTGCTGCTCGTGGTGCACCGGCCGGCGCTGCTGGAGGTGGCGGACCGGGTGGTGCGGCTGACGGAGCCCGAGACCGCCGCGGTGCCTGCCGGGTCCGCGGCGGTCCGGAATGCCGGAACGGTTTCCGTAGGAGAGGCCGAGGTGTCCGCTGCGGCCTCTCCTACGGAGCCCGGCGGCAGGCCCGCTTCGGACGGCCGCGTCCTCGCGCGCGTCCGCGCCATGTCCGGTGCCCGGCGCGGACGGCTCGGACTCGCCCTGCTGCTCGGGAGCCTCGCGCTGGGGAGTGCCGTAGGGCTCATGGCGACCTCCGGGTGGCTGATCTCGCGGGCCTCGCAGCAGCCGCCCGTGCTGTATCTCATGGTGGCGGTGACGGCGACGCGGGCCTTCGGGATCGGGCGGGCCGTGTTCCGGTACGCCGAGCGGCTGGTCTCGCACGACGCCGTGCTGCGCATGCTGGCGGACACCAGGGTCGCGGTGTTCCGCAGGCTGGAGCGGCTGGCTCCCGCCGGGCTGCGCCGGACCCGCCGGGGCGATCTGCTGTCCCGGCTGGTCGCGGACGTGGACGCGTTGCAGGACTACTGGCTGCGGTGGCTGCTGCCGGCCGGGGCGGCCGTCGTCGTGTCGGCCGCGTCCGTCGGTTTCACGGCATGGCTGCTGCCGGAGGCCGGGGCCGTGCTCGCGGCCGGGCTGCTGGCGGCGGGGGCGGGCGTGCCCCTCGTCACCGGTGCCGTGGCGCGGCGGGCCGAGCACCGGCTGGCGCCCGCCCGCGGAGTGCTCGCGACACGGGCGGCCGATCTGCTCACCGGAACCGCGGAACTGACCGTCGCCGGTGCCCTGCCCGCCCGGACCGCCCAGACACGCGAGGCCGACGGGGTCCTCACCCGGATCGCGTCCCGCGCCGCCACCGCCACGGCCCTCGGCGACGGGCTCACGGCCCTCATCTCCGGCCTGACCGTCACGGCAGCCGCCCTGGTCGGCGCGCAGGCGGTCGCGGCCGGGCGGCTGGACGGCGTGACCATGGCCGTCGTCGTCCTCACCCCGCTGGCCGCCTTCGAGGCCGTGCTCGGGCTGCCGCTCGCCGTGCAGTACCGGCAGCGGGTGCGCCGGAGCGCCGAGCGGGTGTACGAGGTGCTGGACGCCCCGGAGCCCGTGGGGGAGCCCGAGCAGCCCCGGCAGGCGCCCGCGTCGCCGTTCCCGGTCGTCGTCAAGGGGCTGGCCGCGCGGCACGCGGGGCAGGACCGGGACGCGCTCGCCGGGCTGGACCTGACCCTCGACGAGGGCCACCGTGTCGCCGTGGTCGGACCCTCCGGCTCCGGGAAGACGACCCTCGCGCAGGTGCTGCTGCGGTTCCTCGACGCGGACGCGGGCTCGTACACACTGGCGGGCGTGGACGCGTACGCGCTCCGCGGGGACGACGTACGCGGGCTCGTCGGGCTGTGCGCGCAGGACGCGCACCTCTTCGACAGCTCGCTGCGCGAGAACCTGCTGCTCGCCAGGAAGGACGCCACCGAGGACGACCTGCGTGCCGCACTCGGCCGGGCCCGGCTGCTGGACTGGGCCGGCGGCCTGCCCGACGGGCTCGACACGCTCGTCGGTGAGCACGGGGCGCGGCTGTCGGGAGGCCAGCGGCAGCGGCTTGCGCTGGCCCGGGCACTCCTCGCCGACTTCCCCGTCCTGGTGCTGGACGAGCCCGCCGAACACCTGGACCTCCCGACCGCCGACGCGCTCACCGCCGACCTGCTGGCCGCCACCGAGGGCCGTACGACCCTGCTCATCACGCACCGGCTGGCGGGTCTGGAGGCGGTGGACGAGGTGATCGTGCTGGACCAGGGACGTGTCGTGCAGCGCGGGGCGTACGCGGAGCTGGTGGCCGCGGACGGGCCGCTGCGGGAGATGGCGCAGCGTGAGGCGGCTTCGGAATCGCTGATGGCCGCGCCCTAGCAGGGCCCGACCGGCGCCCCACCGACCGCGTCCCGGCAAGGCCCGACCGGCGCCCCACCCACCGCGCCGGCAGGGCCAGACCGGCGTGGCACTGAGCCGTTCGGGGCAGCCGGTCCCCCGGCCGTACGAGGCGAACAGGGTCAGGGCGGCCCGGCTGGGTGACGATCACTGACATGCGCTCATATCGCCGTCATCGGCTGCTCGTTCCGGTTCTGCTGTGCGCGCTGGCGGTGCTCGCGGCCCGGCCGACGGCGGCGCACAAGGAACCCGGCAGCGGCACCGGCGGGGACTCGACGCTCAGCGCCGAGGTGGCGCGGCTGTACGAGGAGGCCGCCGTGGCGACGCAGCAGTACGAAGCGGGGCGCCAAGAGGCGGAGGAGCAGCGGGCCAGAGCCCAGCGGGCCGAGGAACTCCTGGACGGTCAGCGGCGGCGCATCGCGGCCCTGCACGAGGACCTGGGCCGGATCGCCCGCGCCCAGTACCGCTCCAGCGGCGGCCTGCCGGTGGCCGCGCAGATGATCCTCGCCGACGGCCCCGACGATCTGATGCGGGGCCAGCACGCCTTCTCGCAGACGAATCTCGCCGTGAACAACGCCATTTCCAAGAGCCGCCGGGCCGAGGCACGGCTCGCCGCGGACGAGGCCAAGGCCGCGGCCCACTGGCAGGCGCTGGAGAAACGGAACACCCAACTCGCCGCCCTCAAGGCGGACATCGAGCAGAAGCTGGAAACGGCACGCTCGCAGCTCCAGGGGCAGGCGGACGCCTCGGTCGCTGCCGGGGCGTGCCGCGGGGCCGTGCGGCTCGACCAGCCGGAGACGGGGTTCACGAGCGCGTGGGTCGCGCCCGTGGAGACGTACGAGCTGTCCGCGTCCTACGGCAGCGGCGGTGCACGGTGGTCGAGCCGGCACACCGGGCAGGACTTCGCGGTGCCGATCGGCACGCCGGTGCGGGCCGTGGGCGCGGGCCGGGTCGTGAAGGTGTCCTGCGGGGGTGCCTTCGGCATCGAGATCGTGCTCAGGCACGCGGGCGGCTACTACACGCAGTACGCCCATCTCGCGTCCGTCGCCGTCGACCAGGGGGAGCACGTCGAACCCGGCCAGTGGATCGGCCAGTCGGGCACCACGGGCAACTCCACCGGACCGCACCTGCACTTCGAGACCAGGGTCACGCCGGAGATGGGTTCGTCCGTGAATCCGGTGTCATGGCTGGCGGCTCGCGGCGTGTCGCTCTGACCGTGACAGCTACGGCAGTTCCGTGAGCAGCTGCTCGATCACGACCGCCACGCCGTCCTCGTTGTTCGCGACCGTCCGTCCCGAGGCCGCGGCGATCACGTCCGGGTGGGCGTTGCCCATCGCGTAGGACCGGCCCGCCCAGGTCAGCATCTCGACGTCGTTCGGCATGTCGCCGAAGGCGACGACCTGCTCGTGCGAGATGCCGCGCTCGGCGCAGCACAGGGCGAGCGTGCTGGCCTTGGACACACCGGGACCGCTGATCTCGAGCAGGGCGCTGGGGCTGGAGCGGGTGACGTTGGCCCGGTCTCCGATGGCGAGCCGGGCCAGGGTCAGGAAGGCGTCGGGGTCCATGTCGGGGTGGTAGGCCAGGATCTTCAGGACCGGCTCCGCCGCAGCACGGTGGTCCGGCGACAGCAGTTCCTCCGCCGGGGCGAGGCTGTCGGGGATCTCCATGTGCAGCTTCGGGTAGGCCGGTTCCTGGTAGAAGCCGTACGTCTGCTCCACCGCGTACACCGTGCCCGGAGCCGCGTCGCGCAACAGCCGTACGGCGTCCAGTGCGTTCGCCCGCTCCAGCTCCCGCACCTTCACGAACCGGTGGGAGCCGGGGCCGCCGTGCAGGTCGACCACGGCGGCGCCGTTGCCGCAGATCGCCAGGCCGTGGCCGTGCACGTGGTCGCTCACGACGTCCATCCAGCGGGCCGGGCGGCCGGTGACGAAGAAGACCTCTATGCCCGCCTCTTCGGCGGCGGCCAGCGCGGCCACCGTGCGCGGGGACACCGACTTGTCGTCGCGCAGCAGGGTGCCGTCGAGGTCGGTGGCGATCAGCCGCGGAGGGAGGGTATCGGCGGCGGTATCGGGCTGTCGGGTCGCTGAGGTCACCCGGCCATTGTCCCGCATATGCCTGCACGGGCGTGCGGGAGTCCGCACAAGTGAGTGGATACCGCCCTCACCAGGACCTCCCGAGGGGCTTCCCGCAAGGCCCTCAGCGCAACCGAGGCCAGCGCCACCGAGGGCCCTCAGCCACTGGAGCCCCTCAGCGCAACTGCGCCGGTGCCTCCATGGCGATCCGCTCGAAGGCCTTCTCGTCCGCCGCGAAGGGCGAATCGGGGATGGGCCAGTGGACCACGATCTCCGTGAAGCCCAGCTCCATGTGCCGGCCGGCGAAGTCGACGAAGGCGTCCAGGGACTGGAGCGGCCCGCCGCGGTCCGGAGTGAATCCGGT
Organism: Streptomyces sp. NPDC016851; assembly: GCF_055562795.1. Classification (NCBI taxonomy): domain Bacteria; kingdom Bacillati; phylum Actinomycetota; class Actinomycetes; order Kitasatosporales; family Streptomycetaceae; genus Streptomyces; species Streptomyces sp. NPDC016851. Next base: position 221,776 of record NZ_JBVHEP010000012.1, on the reverse strand, counting down.
GAGCAGGACCTTGTCGAGGTCGCTCATGTCCCGGCCGATCTCGGCACAGGTGTCGGCGAGCTTCTCCACCTGCCCGCGGATGGCCTGAACCGACTGTTCAGGAGTGCCGTTCTCGTACAGCTTGGGGTCGCCGGTGGTCACCCACGCCCGCCCGTACCGTGCGGCCAGTCGCATGCCGCGTGGCCCGGTCGCCGCCACCGCGAACGGCAGCCTGGGGCGCTGCACACACCCGGGGATGTTCCGTGCCTCGTGCGCCGAGTAGAAGTCGCCCTCGTACGACACCGCGTCCTCGCTGAGCAGCCGGTCGAGCAGCGGCACGAACTCGGCGAAGCGGTCGGCCCGCTCGCGCGGGGTCCACGGCTCATGGCCGAGCGCGGTGGCGTCGAAGCCCGAGCCACCCGCGCCGATGCCCAGCGTGACCCGCCCGCCCGAGATGTCGTCGAGAGAGATCAGCTCCTTGGCGAGGGTCACCGGGTGCCGGAAGTTCGGCGAGGTCACCAGCGTGCCCAGCCGCAGCCGGTCGGTGCTGGTCGCGGCGGCGGTGAGGGTCGGTACGGCACCGAACCAGGGGCCGTCCCGGAAGCTGCGCCACGACAGGTGGTCGTAGGTGTAAGCGGTGTGGAAGCCGAGCTGCTCGGCACGCGTCCACGCCGCACGGCCGCCTTCCTGCCAGCGGCGATAGGGGAGGATCACGGTGCTCAGACGCAGACTCATGGCATCGAGCCTAAGGGAGCGCTGCGGGTGGCCCGTGTTTCACGTGAAACAGTCACCGTGAGCGGCGCGTCCCGCACAGCACGTCAGCGAGGCCCGGGAAAGCGCAGATACCGCGGCGGTACGGCCTGGGTGAGCCACACGCCGTTCGCGCTCACATGGAAGACATGGCCGTCGCGGTGCATGGCGGCCGCGTCCACGGCGAGCACGACCGGACGGCCACGGCGGGCGCCGACGCGGGTCGCCGTCTCGCGGTCCGGCGACAGGTGTACGGCATGCCGGTTCATGGGCCTGAGTCCCTCGGCCCGGATCGCGTCCAGGGCGCGGGCGACGGTGCCGTGGTAAAGGTACGCGGGCGGAGCCGCCGTCGGCAGCCCGAGGTCGACCTGGACGCTGTGGCCTTGGCTGGCGCGGATCCGGGTGCCTTCGACGGTGAACCGCCGCTTGTCGTTGGTGGCGACGACGTGATCCAGCTCGGAGCGGGTGAAGCGGAAGCCATGGGCGGCGGCTGCGGCGATCAGGGCGTCGATCTCGACCCAGCCGCCCTCGTCCAGGGCCAGCCCGATCCGCTCCGGCTGGTGGCGCAGATGCTTCGAGAGGTACTTCGACACCTTGATGGTGCGTCTTTCGTCCATCCCTTCAGGGTGCGGGAGAGACCTGAATCACGCGATTGAGTTTTACCTTGGAGGTTTGATCCACAGTCAAAGGGTGTTATCCACAGGAGGATTCGAGGATCCTGTGGACAACTAGCCCTCGTGCCAACCCACTTGGCATCACATCGGCGGCTTCAGCCGTGCGATCCCCCGCAGTGCCCCCGGCGCGAACCGCGACAGCCAGCGCGCGCTCCGCGCCTCCGGCGTGACCGGGACCACCGCCTCGTTGCGCACCACCGCCCGCAGGACCGCGGCGGCGACCTTCTCCGGCGGGTAGTTCCGCAGCCCGTACAGACGGGCGGCACGCTGCTGGAGCCGCTTCTCCTCGCCCGCGTCGACCCCGGCGAAGTGCGCCGTGGACGTGATGGCGGTGTTGACGAAGCCCGGGCAGACCGCCGTCACGCCGATCCCCCGGCCGGCGAGTTCCGCCCGCAGGCACTCGCTGAGCATCAGCACGGCCGCCTTGGAGGTGCTGTAGGCGGGCAGTGCCCGGGACGGCTGGTACGCCGCAGCCGACGCCACGTTCACGATGTGGCCGCCCTGCCCGCGCCCGGCCATCCGCCGGCCGAAGAGCCGGCACCCGTGGATCACACCCCACAGGTTGACGTCGAGGACCTTCTTCCAGTCCTCGGGCGTGGTGTCGAAGAAGGAACCGGACAGTCCGATCCCGGCGTTGTTCACGAGGATGTCCACCACCCCGTACTCGGCGGTGACCTTCTCGGCGAGCTTCGCCATGGCCTGCTCGTCGGAGACGTCGACCGTCTCCGCCCAGGCCTCGGGAGCGCCGGCCAGACGGCACGACTCGGCGGTGCGGCCCGCCGCCTCGGCGTTCCGGTCGACGGCGACCACGCGTGCGCCGGACTCGGCGAACGCCAGCGCCGTCGCCCGCCCGATGCCGCTGCCCGCCCCGGTGACCAGCACCAGCTGCCCGCCGAACCGCTGGGCGTACCTGCCGCGCGCCGCCACCGGGGACCGTCCGCTCTCCACGGACGTCACGAACTCCTCGATCCACGTGGCCAGCTGATCGGGACGGGTGCGGGGGATCCAGTGTCCCGCCTGAACCGTCCTGCGGGTCAACTGCGGAACCCACTGCTCCAGCCCGTCGGTGAGCCGCTCCGACAGGAACCGGTCCTCCAGGGGCGTCACGATCTGCACGGGCGCGTGCGCGTACGCGTCCGTACGTGGCCTGCGCAGCCGGGACCGTACGTTGTCCCGGTACAGCCAGGCCCCGTGTGCCGCGTCCGACGGCAGGGACGCGGTCGGATAACCACCCCGGGGCACCTTCTCGACGCGCTCCAGAACTCCGGGCCAGCGCTTGCCGAGCGGGCCGCGCCAGGCCAGCTCGGGCAGCACCGGCGTCTGCAGCAGGTACACGTACCAGGACCTGGCGCCCTGCCCGAGGAGCTGGGCGACCCGGCGCGGGGTGGGGCGCTTGACGCGCTTGTCGATCCAATGGCCGAAGTGGTCGAGGGACGGCCCGGACATCGAGGTGAAGGAGGCGATGCGGCCCTCGGTCCGCTTGACGGTGGTGAACTCCCAGGCCTGTACCGAGCCCCAGTCATGCCCGACCAGGTGCACCGGCCGGTCCGGACTGACCGCGTCCGCGACGGCCAGGAAGTCGTCCGTCAGCTTCTCCAGCGTGAACCCGCCCCGCAGCGGGCGCGGTGCCGTCGACCGTCCGTGGCCGCGGACGTCGTACGCCACGACGTGGAAGTGCCCCGCGAGACGGGCGGCGACCTCGGACCACACCTCTTTGCTGTCGGGGTAGCCGTGCACCAGGACCACCGTCGGCCGCCGCGGATCACCGACCTCGGCTACGCACAGCTCGACCTCGCCGGTCCGCACCCGGCGCTCCCGCGCGCCCGTGAGCAACGTCATCCGGCGAATCTGGCAGTTGTTAGAGACATCGTCAATAGGGCGCCCCGGGGCGCGGTCGCCGGAGTGTTCCCGGTCGTGGTAACCCTCAGGAACCAGGTCCCCTAAGGGCACGTACTACTCCAGGTTGACCTGAATACAGCTCTGCGGAGTGACGACCGCCACGAGCGCGGCCCCTACCTTCGAAGCGTGACTGTGATCGCGACCGAAAGCCTGAGCAAGCGGTTCCCCAGGGTGACCGCTCTTGACCGGCTCTCCGTGGACGTCGGGCCCGGTGTGACCGGACTCGTCGGAGCCAACGGAGCCGGCAAGTCCACATTGATCAAGATCCTGCTGGGTCTGTCCCCCGCCACCGAGGGCCGCGCCGAAGTGCTCGGCCTCGATGTCGCCACCAAGGGCGCCGACATCCGCGAGCGGGTCGGCTACATGCCCGAGCACGACTGCCTGCCGCCGGACGTCTCGGCCACCGAGTTCGTCGTCCACATGGCGCGCATGTCCGGCCTGCCGCCCACCGCCGCACGCGAGCGCACCGCCGACACGCTGCGGCACGTCGGTCTGTACGAGGAGCGCTACCGCCCCATCGGCGGCTACTCGACCGGCATGAAGCAGCGCGTGAAGCTGGCCCAGGCCCTCGTCCACGACCCGCAGCTGGTCTTCCTCGACGAGCCGACCAACGGCCTCGACCCGGTCGGCCGCGACGAGATGCTCGGCCTGATCCGCCGGATCCACACCGACTTCGGCATCTCGGTCCTGGTCACCTCGCACCTGCTGGGCGAACTGGAACGCACCTGCGACCACGTCGTGGTCGTCGACGGCGGCAAGCTGCTGCGCTCCAGCTCCACCACGGACTTCACCCAGACCACGACGACCCTCGCGATCGAGGTCACCGACACCGACGAACACCCGGACGGCACCCGCGCGATGCGCGAGGCGCTGCACGCGCGCGGGGTGAGCGTCGAGGACGGCAGCGGCCTGCCGGGCGCCGGCCACATCCTGCTGCTCACCGCCCAGGGCGAGGAGACGTACGACCTGGTCCGGGACGTGATCGCGGACCTCGGACTCGGCCTGGTGCGCATGGAACAGCGCCGGCACCACATCTCCGAGGTGTTCACGACCAGTGACCAGCACGAGCAGCGGAAGGAGGCGGTCGGCCATGGCGGTTGAGCACTCCACGGGCACACCCGCCCCGGCACCGGGTGACCAGACCCGTATCCACAACATCGGCTACCGCAGCTACGACGGCCCCCGCCTGGGCCGCGCCTACGCCCGCCGCTCCCTGTACTCGCAGTCCCTGCGCGGCGCCTACGGCCTCGGCCGCTCGGTGAAGTCCAAGGTGCTGCCGATGCTGCTGTTCGTGGTGATGTGCGTGCCCGCGGCCATCATGGTCGCCGTCGCGGTCTTCACCAAGGCCAACGCCCTGCCCGTCGACTACACGCGCTACGCGATCATCATGCAGGCGGTCATCAGCCTGTACGTCGCCTCGCAGGCACCCCAGTCCGTCTCGCGCGACCTGCGCTTCAAGACCGTACCGCTGTACTTCTCGCGGCCGATCGAGACCGCCGACTACGTCCGCGCCAAGTTCGCGGCGCTCGCCTCGGCGCTGTTCATCCTCACGGCCGCTCCCCTGCTCGTGCTCTACGTGGGCGCGCTGCTGGCCAAGCTCGACTTCGCCGACCAGACCAAGGGATTCGCGCAGGGAATCGTCTCCGTGGCACTGCTCTCACTGCTCTTCGCCGGCATCGGCCTGGTCATCGCGTCCTTCACTCCGCGCCGCGGCTTCGGCATCGCGGCCGTGATCGCCGTGCTGACCATCACCTACGGCGCGGTCTCCACCCTCCAGGCCATCGCCGACGCACAGGGCAGCGGCGACGCCGTGCCGTGGATCGGACTGTTCTCGCCGATCACGATCGTCGACGGTGTGCAGTCCGCGTTCCTGGGCGCGACCTCCGCCTCCCCCAGCGGGGTGGGCCCGAGCACCGCCGAGGGCGTCGTCTACGTCCTCGTCGCCCTCGGCCTCATCGCGGCGAGCTACGGCCTCCTGATGCGCCGCTACAAGAAGGTGGGACTGTGACCACGCTCTCCATCGACCACGTCTCCCGCTGGTTCGGCAACGTGGTCGCCGTCAACGACATCACCATGACCGTCGGCCCCGGCGTCACGGGCCTGCTCGGCCCCAACGGCGCCGGAAAGTCCACCCTCATCAACATGATGGGCGGGTTCCTGGCCCCCTCCACCGGCACGGTCACCCTCGACGGCCAGGCCGTGTGGCGCAACGAGCAGATCTACAAGCAGATCGGCGTCGTCCCCGAGCGGGAGGCGATGTACGACTTCCTCACGGGGAAGGAGTTCGTCCTCGCCAACGCCGAGCTGCACGGCCTGGGCGCCAAGGCGGCGCAGAAGGCGCTCGCCACCGTCGAGATGGAGTACGCGCAGGACCGCAAGATCCAGACGTACTCCAAGGGCATGCGCCAGCGCGTGAAGATGGCATCCGCCCTGGTCCACGACCCGTCCCTGCTCCTGCTGGACGAGCCCTTCAACGGCATGGACCCGCGCCAGCGCATGCAGCTCATGGACCTGCTGCGGCGCATGGGCGACGAGGGCCGCACGGTGCTGTTCTCGTCCCACATCCTCGAAGAGGTCGAGCAACTCGCCTGGCACATCGAGGTCGTCGTCGCCGGCCGGCACGCCGCCAGCGGTGACTTCCGCAAGATCCGCCGACTGATGACCGACCGGCCGCACCGTTACCTGGTGCGCTCCAGCGACGACCGCGCCCTCGCGGCCGCGCTGATCGCCGACCCGTCGACGTCCGGCATCGAGGTCGACCTCGCCGAGGGCGCGCTGCGCATCCAGGCCGTCGACTTCGGCCGCTTCACGGCCCTGCTGCCGCGGGTGGCCAGGGACCACGGCATCCGGCTGCTCACGGTCTCGCCGTCCGACGAGTCCCTCGAGTCCGTCTTCTCGTATCTCGTCGCGGCGTAGGAGGCCCTGATGTACGACCCCACAGTCGCCCGGCTCACGTACCGGGCCCTGCTCGGCCGGCGCCGGGCCCTCATCCTCGGAGCCCTGCCGCTGCTGCTCATCGTCATCTCGGTGGTGGTGCGCTTCCTCGCCGGGGCGGACGACCAGACGGCGGCGGACCTGCTCGGCGGACTCGCCCTCGCCACGATGGTGCCGATCATCGGCGTCATCGCCGGAACCGGCGCGATCGGACCGGAGATCGACGACGGCTCGGTCGTGTACCTGCTGTCCAAGCCGATCAAACGGCCGACGATCATCTTCACCAAGCTGATCGTCGCGATCGCCGTGACGATGGTGTTCTCCGCGGTGCCGACGCTCATCGCCGGCTTCATCCTGAACGGCAACGGCCAGCAGATCGCCGTCGCCTACACGGTGGCCGCACTGGTCGCCTCCATCGCGTACGCGGCCCTGTTCCTGCTGCTCGGCACGGTCTCCCGGCACGCGGTGGTGTTCGGCCTCGTCTACGCGCTGGTCTGGGAGGCCCTGTTCGGCTCCCTGGTGCCGGGCGCCCGCACGCTGAGCGTCCAGCAGTGGGCGCTGGCCGTGGCCCAGAAGGTCTCCGGCGGCGACTTGGTGACCTCGGACGTGGGCCTCACGACGGCGACGGTGCTGCTCGTGGCCGTCACGGTGCTGGCCACCTGGTACGCGGGCCAGAAGCTGCGCTCGCTGACCCTCGCCGGCGAGGAGTGACGTGCCCCGGCCCTGACGGGGGCTTCACCCCCGTCAGGGCACGCTGGGCGAACGGTATGTAGGGATATCGCACGGAAGTTGGACGGCTGGGAGGGACAGGGATGGCGGACGAGAGGGCTCAGTACGACGACCACGGACAGTCCGCACCCGGGTCCGGGTCCGGGGGCGACGCCTGGGACGACCTCGACGGCGTCGTCCTGGACGAGGAGTTCATACGCTCCGCCGGCACCTCCGAGCCGTCCGCCCGCGCCCGGATGCTCGCCGAGCGCTGGCGCCGCGAGGAGCCTGAGCCGCAGCCCTGGCGCTCCGACGAGCCACCCGCGGGCTGGTTCTTCAGCAAGGCCCGCAGGCGCAGGTGGCGCAGGCGCTGACCGCCCCCCGTCCGACCGTCGATTTAATCGGTGGCGTCCAATTCGTCCGGCAGGCAGAGTGGTTGTCGTCACGGCCGGGCGATGGGTCCGGCGTCACGTTCTGGGAGAGGAGCCGGACGATGTCCATGCACGGCAGTACGTCCAGCTCCCTTCAGGGCAGCCCGCGGCGGGTTCCGGAGTAATTCGCTACCCCTCCGTAGAGCCCGCCCCACACGGGGAGCTGCCCGGGGCGGCCGCTTCGAGCACGCGAATCGCACATCGCGTGAGGCCGCCCACCCGGAGGATTGGCCGAGTGGTAAGGCACTGGCTTGCGCTGTGTTCGATCAAAGCGAGTCATGGTCGGGCTGGAAAGCCCGCGCACGTTCGATCCGTGCATCCTCCGCCGCACCCGCGCGACACGAAGGCTCAGCCCAGCAACCGCTCCAGCACCACCGCGATGCCGTCCTCCTCGTTCGAGGAGGTCACCTCGTCGGCCACCGCCTTCAGTTCCTCATGGGCGTCCGCCATCGCGACACCGTAGGAGGCCCAGGCGAACATCGGTATGTCGTTGGGCATGTCGCCGAAGGCGATCGTGTCGGCCGCCTTCACCTTGAGCCGGCGCGCCGCCAGGGACAGGCCGGTCGCCTTGGACAGGCCCAGGGGCAGGAGTTCGACGATGCCCTTGCCCGCCATGACGACGGTGACGAAACCGCCGGCGGTGCGCGTGGCCACCTCGCACAGTTCGTCGTCCGTGAGCGTCGGGTGCTGGATGTACAGCTTGTTCAAAGGGGCGGCCCACAGGTCCGACGCGTCCGTGAACGGCGTCGCGGGCAGGTTGCCCTGGACCGCGTACCCGGGACCCACCATCACCTCGCCGTCCAGGCCGTCGCGGCTCGCCGCCAGATACAGCGGACCGACCTCCGCCTCGATCTTGGCCAGCGCCACCCCGGCCAGCTGCCGGTCCAGCGTCACCGACGTCAGCAGCCGGTGGGCGCCGGCGTCGTACACCTGCGCGCCCTGGCCGCAGACGGCCAGTCCCCGGTAGCCGAGGTCGTCGAGGATGTGCCGGGTCCACGGGGCCGCGCGGCCGGTGACGACGATGTGCGCGGCGCCCGCCGCGGTGGCCGCGGCGAGCGCCTCACGGGTGCGGGGCGACACCGACTCGTCGGAACGCAGCAGCGTCCCGTCGAGGTCGGTGGCGATCAGCTGGTACGGGAAACCGGTGGTGGTCACTTGGCCACCGGCTCCAGGACCTCCCGGCCGCCCAGGTACGGGCGCAGCACCTCGGGCACCCGCACCGAGCCGTCGGCCTGCTGGTGGTTCTCCAGGATCGCCACGATCGTGCGCGGCACGGCGCACAGCGTGCCGTTGAGCGTGGCCAGCGGGCGGACCTGCTTGCCCTCACGGACGCGAATCGACAGGCGGCGGGACTGGAACTCGGTGCAGTCCGAGGTCGAGGTCAGCTCGCGGTACTTGCCCTGCGTCGGGATCCACGCCTCGCAGTCGAACTTGCGGGCGGCCGAGGAGCCGAGGTCGGCGGAGGCGACGTCGATGACCCGGAACGGCAGCTCCAACGAGGTCAGCCACTGCTTCTCCCACTCCAGCAGCCGCTGGTGCTCGGCCTGCGAGTCCTCCGGGGCCACGTAGGAGAACATCTCGACCTTGTCGAACTGGTGCACGCGGAAGATGCCCCGGGTGTCCTTGCCGTGCGAGCCGGCCTCGCGGCGGAAGCAGGGCGAGAAGCCCGCGTAGCGCAGCGGGAGGCGGTCGGCGTCGAGGATCTCGTCCATGTGGTACGCCGCGAGCGCGACCTCGGAGGTGCCGACCAGGTAGAGGTCGTCGTCGGCGAGGTGGTAGACGTCCTGGGCGGCCTGGCCGAGGAAGCCGGTGCCCGCCATGGACTGGGGGCGCACCAGGGCCGGGGTCAGCATCGGCGTGAAGCCGGCCGCGGTGGCCTGCGCCATCGCCGCGTTCACCAGGGCGAGCTCCAGCAGGGCGCCCACGCCCGTCAGGAAGTAGAAGCGCGAGCCGGAGACCTTGGCGCCCCGCTCCACGTCGATCGCGCCGAGGATCTGGCCGAGCTCCAGGTGGTCCCGGGGCTCGAAGCCATCGGCGGCGAAGTCACGGATCGTGCCGTGCGTCTCCAGCGTGACGAAGTCCTCCTCGCCGCCCACGGGCACGTCCGGGTGGACGAGGTTGCCGAGCTTCTGGAGCAGCTCCTGGGTCTCGGTGGCCGCAGCGTCGCGTTCCGCGTCGGCGGCCTTGACGTCGGCGGCGAGCTGGCTCGCCTTCTTCAGCAGCTCGGCCTTCTCGTCCCCGGACGCCTTGGGGATGAGCTTGCCGAGCGCCTTCTGCTCGGCGCGCAGCTCGTCGAAGCGGACGCCGGACGACCTGCGCCGCTCGTCGGCAGACAGGAGGGAGTCGACGAGCGCGACGTCCTCTCCACGGGCGCGCTGGGAGGCGCGCACACGGTCGGGGTCCTCACGGAGCAGGCGAAGGTCAATCACGTGCTCAAGGCTACCGGTGCGGGGTGACCGTCCACGACTCACTATTCAGGTGTGGCTTACGTACCGCTATGCGGGAATTGCGCACTGTGTCAATAAACCGACCACCTCTCCCCGGAACGAGGCATCGGCAGGGCACGGCATTGACTCGAATCCCTTGCGGTGAGCGGGACTTGGACTCCGGTTGTCCACAGGGATCCACACGTGCCGAAAAGTTATCCACAGGCTGTGGGGAAGATCTGTGGACTTCGGAATTGATCACTCCGGAAGACCCTGTCACGCCGAAGAATTCCCGATGCAAACCCGCTCTACCCTCACTTTCGAGTGGAAATGGGTCACCCTGAAGAGTTACGCAAGGGAAAACGGTGGACGAAGGGTGACCTGCCCGCCGATGGACGCATCGGAGGCCTGTAGGGCGATTTGTCGACTGACTCACGCTTCGTTGTCGACTTGTCCCCAGGTCGAGAAGCTGGCCTGTGGATAACTTCTGTGGACAACGACAATCAGCAGGTACGACCACCCTGGGACCCGCTGGGGACCGGGCTAGAACCGGCCGTCCTGGCACCGCGCGACCCAGTCCGCCGCCGCCACGAACTCGTCGTCCGACGTCCCCAGCCGCGGCGGCTGGACATCCCCGGGCTCCATGTCCGCGCGCGGATAGGAGCCGAGGTAGCGCACCTGGAGGCAGATCCGCTTCAGGCCCATCAGGGCTTCGGCCACCCGGCGGTCGGAGATGTGGCCCTCGGCGTCGATGCAGAAGCAGTAGTTGCCGATGCCCGCGCCGGTGGGCCGGGACTGGAGCAGCATCAGGTTGATGCCCCGGGTGGCGAATTCGCCCAGCAGATCGCGCAGGCCGCCGGGGTGGTCGTCGCGCTGCCAGAGCACGACGGAGGTCTTGTCCGCGCCGGTGGGCGCCGCGGGCCGGGCGGGCCGGCCGACCAGCACGAATCGCGTCTGGGCGTTCTCCGCGTCGTGGATCCCGGTCTCCAGGGCCTCCAGGCCGTAGCGGGCGGCGGCGAACTCACCGGCGAAGGCGGCGTCGTACTGGCCCTCCTGGACCAGCCGGGCTGCGTCCGCGTTCGAGGCGGCCGACTCCCAGTGGACGTCCGGCAGGTGCTTCTTCAGCCAGTTGCGCACCTGCGGCTGGGCGGCCGGATGGGCGGAGACCGTCTTGATGTCCGACAGGCTGGTGCCGGGGCGGACCAGCAGCGCGAAGGTGATCGACAGCAGCACCTCGCGGTAGATCATCAGCGGCGCGCCGGCGACCAGCTCGTCGAGGGTGGTGGTGATGCCGCCCTCGACGGAGTTCTCGATCGGCACGAACGCGGCCTCGGCCTCGCCGACGCGTACCGCGTCGAGCGCGGACTGGACGGACACGTACGGGATGAGCTCCCGGGTGGCGGCCTCGGGAAGCGTGCGCAGGGCGACTTCGGTGAAGGTGCCCTCGGGGCCGAGATACGCATAGCTCGCTGGCATGACCTCACCCTAATGGGCTTGCGGAAGCGCTATCCCCCACAACCCGCACACAGTTCGACTCTCACCCCTCGAGCAACTTCTGCCCCACGTACTCACCCTCCGGGGCCCCACCGGGCACCGCGAACAGCCCGCTCGACTCGTGCCGGATGAACTGCGACAGGGCGTCGCCGCGGTCGAGCTTGCGCTGCACCGGCACGAACCCGCGCAGCGGATCGGCCTGCCAGCAGATGAAGAGCAGGCCCGCGTCCGGGACGCCGTCCTGGTCGATGCCGTCGTGGAAGGAGAACGGGCGGCGGAGCATCGCCGCGCCGCCGTTCTGGTCGGGGCGGGTGATCCGGGCGTGGGCGTTGATCGGGACGACGAGGTTGCCCTTGGCGTCCGTCTTCTCCAGGTCCATCGCGGTCGTCTCGGTGCCGCCGGACAGGGCTGCCCCGTCGGACTTGCGGCGGCCGATCACGTCTTCCTGCGCCTTGACGGAGAGCTTCTCCCAGTCGTCCAGGAGCATGCGGATCCGGCGTACGACGGCGTAGGAGCCGTTCGCCATCCAGGCCGGTTCGCCCTTCTCGGGCACGAAGATCCGCTGGTCGAAGTCGGGCTCGGACGGCTTCGGATTGCGGGTGCCGTCGATCTGGCCCATCAGGTTGCGGGCCGTCATGGGGTGGGCGGTGGCACCCGGCGAGCGGTTGAAGCCGTTCATCTGCCAGCGGACCCGGGCCGCCGAGCCCGCGTCCTTCTGGATGGCGCGCAGGGCGTGGAAGGCCACGAGGGCGTCGTTGGCGCCGATCTGCACCCACAGGTCGCCGTTGCTGCGGTTCTTGTCGAGGTGGTCGGAGGAGAACTCGGGCAGCGGGTCCAGGGCGGTCGGGCGCTGCTTCTGCAGGCCGGTCCTGCCGAAGAAGCTGTGGCCGAAGCCGAAGGTGATCGTCAGCGACGAGGGACCGGCGTCGCGGGCCACGTCGGTGTCGTCGTGCGGGCTCGGCTCGCCCGCCATCAGCCGCCGGGCCGTCTGCGACCAGCGGCGCAGCAGGGCGGCGGCTTCCTTGCGGCCGGCGCCCGCCGCCAGATCGAAGGCGATGACGTGGCCGCGGGCCTGGAGGCCGTCGGTGATGCCGGGCTGATGTTTCCCGTGAAACATCGCCCGGCCGGTGCCGAGTGAGGTGAGCGGGGCGGCGGCATCGGAGGGGGCGGCGGCGTATCCGACGGCCGCGCCCGCCGTGCCGAGCACGAGCCCGGTGGCACCGGCGGTGCCGAGCAGGCGTCGCCGTGAGATGCCGTCGTCGGCCGGGGCCGCTTCGGTCTTCGCCGGGGTGGTGCGGGGAGTGCGGGTTTCCGGGATGGACTGGTCAGCCATGGTGGTTCAGCCGATCTGCGCGTTCTTGGAGACGGTCACCTCGTCGATGTCGGAGGTCCGCACGGTCACGTCGACCTTCCAGTCGCCGGCCATGGGGATCTGCACTCCGTTCGCCGACCAGTGTCCGGTAGCGAGGTGGTCGGGGACGACGGGCAGCGGCCCGAGGTTCTTGGCTTTGAGGGTGAAGTCGACCTTCACTTCGGGGATGTCGAAGGCCCGGCCGTTGGGCCGCTCCACGTAGACGTGCATCTCGTTGCCACCCACGCGTGCGGGGTCGAGGTCGATCGTGACGATGCCCTTGCCGTCCTTGCCGCCGGTGTCGAAGGGCATGTTCAGGGTCAGCGCCCCGGACGCGCCCGTGTCGGGCGAGGTGGACGCGGAGGACGACGTCGCCGCCTTGGCCTCCTCCTCCGTGCGTCCCGGCTCGGTCTGGGTGAGGACGGTGGTGACGGCGAGCAGGACGACGGCGATGCCGGCCTCGGCCAGCACGGAGCGGCGCAGCCCGAAGCGGTGGGGGTCGGCGTCCCGCAGCCGCTTCTGCCGGGCGGCGTCCCGGGCGGCCCGCTGCCGGGCGAGCTGCGCGGCCCGCTCGGTGTCGGCGGGCTCGGAGCCGGGCTGTTCACCGGCGTCGGAGCCGTTCTCTGTGCCCGTGCCGGGCCGGTCGTCGCCGCTCACGGCGGACTCGGCGTCGCCGACAGTGTCAGCGGAGGCACCGGGTCCCGCTCCGGCGGAGGCATCGGCCCCTGCTCCCGTGGAGGCATCGGCCCCTGCTCCGGCGGAGGCATCGGCCATGGCTCCGACCCGCGCCTTCTCCCGCTCCACCGCTGCCGGCACCGTCTCGGCCAGCCGCCCGGTCCACCCTCGCGAGATCCACGCGACGCCGACCAGGACGACCACGAGGGCGATCTTGGCGAGGAGCAGCTGTCCGTAGCGGGTGTCGGTGAAGGCCGACCAGGAGCCGAGCTGGCGCCAGGACTGGTACGTCCCGGTCGAGATCAGCGCGAGGACGCTGCCGAAGGCGACGCGGGAGAAGCGGCGTACGGCCGACGCGTCGACGGGCGCGTCGGCCGGTGCCCGGTACAGGGCGACCAGCAGCGCGCCCAGCCCGCCGAGCCACGCGGCGACGGCGAGCAGATGGAGGACGTCGACCGGCATGGCGATGCCCGCCTGGAGTCCGACCGAGGCGTGCTCGGACATCGCCCAGCTCGCCGCGAGCCCGGCCGCCAGGACGACGCCGCCGATGGCGAGCCCGAAGGTCAGGTCCCGCTTCTCCTGGGGGTCCTCACGCTTGTCGTAGGCACCGAACAGCACGGCGATGAACAGCGCCGCCGCGGCGAGCAGCAGCAGCCGGGACACCAGGGCGGCGCCGGTCTTGGTCTGGAGCACCTGCCCGAGCAGGGACAGGTCGAAGACGTCGGCGACCTTCCCGGAGCCCGTGAAGGAGCCGCGCAGGAGCAGCAGGGCGAGGGTGGCGGCGGTGAGCGTGAGCCAACCGGAGACGACGAACCGCTGCACGGGCCGTACCCCGGAGCCGCGTGGCCAGCAGGCGAGGACGAAGGCGGCGCCGCCGGCCAGCACGATGAACCCGGCGTAGGACATGTACCGCCCGAAGCCGTACAGCCAGCCGACCAGGCCGTTGTCGCCCGTCTGGTCGGAGACCGACACGGACGTCTTCGACGGTGCGCCGATGGAGAAGGTGTAGGCACCGGCGACGGGGTGGCTGTCCGCGGACACCAGCTGGTAGGCGACCGTGTAGGTGCCGTCGGGCAGGCCGGAGTGGAGCCGCACGGCGTACGTCGTGCCGCTGACGTTGGACGGCCCGCCCGTGTCGACGCGCTTGCCCTCGGGGTCGAGTACGCGCAGCGAGTCGTCGGACATCGCGACCTGCTCGGAGAAGGTGAGCGAGATCCGGGCCGGGGCCTTGTCGACCACCGCCCCCTGCGCGGGGTCGCTGCCGGTCACCGCGGCGTGCGCGGAGACCGGTCCGGCGCCGGCAAGGAGTGCGCAGGCCGCGGCCAGGAGCAGCAGCACGACGGTCCGGACGCGGGGGGCGATGGTCTGCGTCACTGTGGTCCCTCCCTCAGTGTCCGGTTTTCGGGGCGTAGGTCGCCGACTTCACCGGCATCTCGACCTCGACCGGGCCGGAGTGGGCGAAGTGCAGCTCGACGGAGACCGTCTGGCCTTCCTTCGGCTTGCGCTTCAGCTGTTCGAACATCAGATGGTTGCCGCCGCTCTTCAGCACGAGTTCGCCGTGGGCCGGGACCTTCAGGCTCTTGACCTCCTGCATGGCCGAGCCGACGGTCTCGTGCACGGTGACCTGCCCGGCGACGTCGCTGGTGACCGAGGTCAGCTCGTCGGCGGCCCCGCCCTTGTTGGTGACGGTGAGGAAGCCGGCCGCCATCTCGTCGGAGACGGGCTGCGGCATGTACGCGGAGCCGACGGAGAGTTCCGCCTTACCGCTGCCGGAACCGGAGTCCCCGGAGTCCGAGTCAGAGCCGCCGCAGCCCGCCAGGGCCAGTGCCCCGGCTATGACGAGGGCCGCCGGGCCGAGTCGCCGCCTCACGGGTTCTCCCCCTTGACGATCTTGGGGAGGTCCTTGGTGTAGTCGTCGACCGTGGCGTCCTCGCCGTAGAGCACATAGCCGCCGTCGGTCTTCGGCGAGAAGGCGATGACCTGGGTGCCGTGCTCGGAGATCATCTTGCCGTTCTTGTCCTTGCGCGGCGGGTCGAAGGAGATGCCGAGGGTACGGGCGCCGGCCTGGATGGTCGGGAAGTCGCCGGTGAGGCCGATGAACTGGGGGTCGATGCCCTTGAGCCACTTGCCGAGCTCGGCCGGCTTGTCGCGGTCCGGGTCGGTGGTGACGAACACGACGCGCAGTTCGTCCTGTTCGGCCTTGGGCAGCTGCTTCTTGGCCACGGCGATGTTGCTCATCGTCGACGGGCACACGTCGGGGCAGTGGGTGTAGCCGAAGTAGATCAGCGTGGGCTTACCCTCGGTCTCCTTGCGGAGGTCGTACTTCTTGCCCTGGGTGTCGGTGAGGACCAGGTCCGGCTTCTCGAAGGGCTTGTCGAGGACGGTGGCGGCCTTCTCGCTGCCGGCCTGCTCCGACACGACGGCGACGGGCTTGTCGCTGTCGTTGCCGCTGCCGCAGGCGGTCAGGGTCAGGGAGGCCGCGGCGAGCAGAGCGGCCGCGGCGAAGGTTTTGGTGCGCATAGAAAAATGTCCCAGATGTCGGTGACCCGGCGCGCACCGGGGTGCCCCGCCCGGAGCGGGAACCCGGCGCGCGCCGTGCAACGGAAACGGCGTCAGGCGGTGGTGCGCCGACGCCCGGCCAGCACGCCGTAGGCGACGCCCGCCGCGCCGACCACGATGCCGACGATGCCCAGGACGCGGGCGGTGGTGTCGGTGCCGCCGGATGAGGTGGTGTCGGCGGCGGTGTCGGCGGAGGCCTTCTCGGCTGACTTGGCGTCGGAGGCGTCATCGCCCGAGGAGGCGTGGTGCCCGTCCTCGGAGGCGGCGGACAGCTCCAGCACCGGGGCCGGGTTGTCAGGCTCCTCCTGGCCCTCCTGCGGCACCTCGATCCAGCGGACGACCTCCTTGTTGGAGTACGTCTGGAGGGCCTTGAAGACCAGCTGGTCGGTGTCCTCGGGCAGTTGACCGATCGAGACCGGGAACTTCTCGAAGTAGCCGGGCTCGATGCCCTTGCCGTCGGCGGTCCAGGTGACCTTGGTGACGGCCTCGGAAATCTTCTCGCCGTGCAGCTCCAGCGGCTTGTCCAGCTTGGACTTGGTGACGTCGATCTTCCAGCCGGGCATCGGCTCCGGCATCACCGAGGCCAGCGGGTGGTCGGTGGGGAAGGTGACCTCGAGCTTGGTGGTCGAGGCGTTGTCCCGCTCGTTGGGGACCTTGAAGTCGACGACCGCGTAGCCGCCCTTGGCGGCGGTGCCCTCGGGCTGCACGCTGACGTGCGCGAAGGCGGGGACGGACAGGGCGAGAACGGTGACACCGGCGGCGGCACCGGCCGCGGCGATACGGGAAGCCTTCATAGAAGGGAACACTCCGCTGTGAGTCGAGTCGGGAGGATGAAGAGAGATGCGCGCACGCGCGCGTGCCGCACGACGGCGATCCCTCTCCGAAACGTCCGAAAGGCGGAGTGGTGGTCGCGTCGCGTCAGGCGGCGAGGGCGAGTGCGGAGGCGCGAGTCATGGCGGCCGGCGGACCGCGCCGGATCACCGTGTGCTGAAGCGCGATCGTGCGCGGCATCGCAGGCGCGGGCCGCACGGCGTGCACGGGGCGCGGACATGCTTCCGGCGCCCGCGGCAGCCCGGCGCGCAGAGCGCGCACCAGCGCGAGCGCGGCCCGCAGGGAGCGCACGAGCGCCCCTTCCGTGACCCCCTGCGCCGACAGTTCGGTGAGCCGCAGCAGGGCCAGGTCGCCATGGCGCAGCAGCCAGCCTGCGGCGATCGCCGCGAGGACATGGCCGAGCAGCATCGGCAGGGACGGCCACAGCGAGGCCGACGCCCCGGCGTCCGACGCCAGATGCGTGTGCGCACCCGTGGACGGCTGGATCCGGGCGTCGCTGAGGATCTTGTGTGCCTGCGCCGGACTGATCGCCGCGGCCGTCGTGCCGCACACCAACCGCGCGGCCTGCTGGACCAGCGCGGCGTCACTCGTGCCCGCGGGCGCCGACGACGTGACGGCGGCCGTGCCGTGCTGACCGAGTCCGAACAGCGTGTGCAGCACAGTCTGGCCGGCCGCGAGCAGCGCCGCGATCCCCGTCAGAGAGCGCACACGCCCGGCGAACGGCGCCGCCACGGCGAGCACCCCGAGGAACCCGGCGCCCAGTGTCCACAGCGGAATGCCGTCGCAGGAGGCGAGTGCGTGACCTGCCCCGGCCAGCACGACACAGACCGCGGCGAACACCGCGGCCCGCAGGATCCGGAGCGTGAGTCCGGAGCGCGTCGCGCACGCGTGGGGGGCAGTCATGGCGGGCTCATCATCGCACTGGCCACCCAGGCCTCGTGCGGCAGGTCCGCAAGATGCCATACGACCGGAACGTCACCCTCTGGCCCCGCCCGTCCCTCCACATACACCGATCAGGGCTAGGGCGCATCCGCCGTATGGGCGGCGTCACGTCAACTTCACGCTTACATGCGGGGACTCAGGGCAATACGTAACGGTATGTCGAGCCGCGGCCAGGAGGCTGGAGCATGAGCATCTGGTGGTCACTCCATCTGCGGCGTGAAGCTGCGAGCGTGCCGCTCGCCAGGCGCCTTCTGATCGGCACGATGGAGACCGCGGGAGTCGATCCCGATGTCTCCTACGACCTCTCCGTCGCCCTCAGTGAGGCCTGCGCGAACGCCGTGGAGCACGGCGGGGACACGGCACTCGGCGGCCCCGGTTCGGAGGCGTACCGGGTCACGGCGTATCTCGACGGCGAGAAGTGCCGGATCGAGGTCGCCGACGCGGGCCCGGGGTTCCCCGCGGGGTCCGCCGGCCGGTCCCGCCCGCCGATCCGGCCCGCGCACACCGACGCGGAGAACGGCAGAGGGCTGTGCCTCATCGAGCAGCTCGCCGACCACGTCCACATCGGCAACAAGCCGGGCCGGGGCGGTGCTGTGGTGAGCTTCGACAAGGTCCTCAAGTGGCGCGAGGACGCCGCGCCCCTGATGGCGGTCTGACCTCCGCCGACACCCGATCGGCTCGGAGGCGGTGTTTCACGTGAAACGTCCGCCCCCTGACCGTCCGCCGCCCCACTGTCCGTCCCCTGGCCGTCCGCCCCCTACAGCGCACCCCAGTCCAGCGTCGTACGCGCCAGCTCCGCCACCTGCGTGAGCAGCGCCAGCCGGGCCGCGCGGACCGCCGGATCCGGGTCCATCACCAGCACCTCGTCGAAGAAGGCGCTGATCGCCTCCACCAGCGGGGCGGAGACCTCGATCAGTGCGCCGAGGTCGTCCTCACGGCCCTGCAGCGCCTGGCGTACGGCCTCGGCGCACTCGGCGAGACGCAGCTCCGCGGGCGCCGTCAGCAGGGACGGATCCGCCGCCTCGACGCCGCCCTCGGGAAGGATGCGCACCACCCGCTGGAACGCGGCAGCGAGTGCCTCGAACTCCTCCGTGCCGATGTGCCGCTCCAGCGTGGCCAGGGTGCGGTCGCCGTGGGAGGGCCGGTCGGCCCACACCAGGACGGCCTGCACGAGCCGGTGCTCGTGCCCGGCGTCCGTGAGCTGCTGCTCGTAGCGCCGGGTGATCAGCTCGGCGGCCTCGGCGACCCGCTCGGCCGGCACCTCGACGCCCTGCGCGGCGTACCGTACGGCCGCCGCGCGCAGCCCTTCGCTCACCCGCACCCCGGCCACGGCGGGAAGACTCCGCAGCACGTTCAGCAGCCCGATCGCGGCCCGGCGCACCCCGTACGGGTCGGAGCTCCCGGTCGGCGCGGCCCCGATCACGAACATGCCGGTCACCAGGTCGAACCGGTCGGCGAGCGACAGCACGGCCCCCGCGTCCCCGGCCGGCAGGGCGCCGCCGGCGGAGCGCGGCAATTCCATCTCGGCCAGGGCCCGCGCGACCTCGGCGGACTCACCGGCCCGGCGCGCGTACTCCTCCGCCATCACCCCGGCCAGTCCGGAGAACTCGATCACCATCTGCGACGCCAGGTCGAACTTGGCCAGCGCACCGGCGCGCCGGACGACGTCCACCGCCTCCTGCGGAAGCCCGGCCCGCCCCGCCAGGTCCACGGCGAGGGAGGCGAGCCGGTCGGCCCGGTCGGCGACCGTACCGAGCCGGTCCTCGAAGGTCAGCTTGTCCAGCCGGCGCCGGAACTCCGCCGGCGGCACCTTCAGATCCGCCCGCCAGAAGAACGCGGCGTCCTCGTAACGGGCCCGCAGCACCGCCTCGTTGCCCGCCCGCACCACGTCGTCGTCGCACAGGGCGTTGGCGAACGTGACGAAGTGCGGCATCAACCGCTCGCCGTCCAGCACCGGCAGATAGCGCTGGTGCTTGCGCATCACGGTGGTCAGGACGCTCGCGGGCAGTTCGAGGTAACGCTCGTCGAACGACCCCCGCACGGCGTACGGGAACTCCAGGATGTCGGTGATCTCGTCGACCAGATCGGCCTGCCCCTCCACGTCGATCCGCCCGCCCACCTCGGCCGCCGCCTCCAGGGCACCGCGGACCACCGCACCGCGCCGGGCGTCCCGGTCCAGCAGGATGCCGTGCATGTGCAGGAAATGCGGGTAACCCTCGGCGGAGGTCACCCGGACCTCCGGGTAAGGGGCCTGGCGCTGCACCCGCGTCGTGTCGCTCGAGGCGAGCGAGGAGACCACCACGGGCAGGGGAGTACGGCCCAGCAGGGCGAGCAGCCAGCGCACGGGCCGTGAGAACGACAGACCCGGGTCGCTCCAGCGCATGTTGCGGCCGGCGCGCAGCCCCGACACGACCTCGGCCAGCAGATCGCTGAGCACCTCGACGGCCGGACGGCCCTCTTCGTGGCGGGTGACGGCCACGTACTCGACACCCTTGACGTTGACGATCCGCACATCGGTCGGCTCGGCCCCCTGACTGCGGGCGAAGCCCAGCAGGGCAGGCGTCGGAGCGCCGTCCTTGAAGGCGGCGGCGACCTTGGGGCCGCGCACGGTCCGCATGGTGTCCCGCTCGCGCGGCTGCACACCCTCGACGGTGATCACGATCCGGCGCGGCGTGGCCATCACGGTGATCGCGCCGTGCCCCAGCCGGGTCGCGGCCAGCTTGGCGGTGACCGACTCGCGCACCGCCTCCGTGGTGGCGGGGACATCGGCGTACGGCAGTTCCTCCACGCCGATCTCGAACAGCAGTGTCTCGGCGTCGGGCACCCTGGGCAGCGCGGCCCGCCGGGCCGGGGCCGGAGCGGCCGCCACCCCGAGCGGATGCTCCAGCGCCGCCCGCCGCCGCTCCCACAACTTGGCCGACTCGTGCGTCAGGCCGCGCATCAGCGCGAACGCCTTGGCCCGCTCGGTGGTGCTGATCGCACCGCGCGCGTCGAGCACGTTGAAGGTGTGGCTGCACTTGAGCACGTACGTGTACGCCGGGACCGGCAGCTCCAGATCGAGCAGGCGCCGGGCCTCGGCCGCGTACGCGTCGAACAGCCGCTGGTTGGTGTCGAGGTCGGCGTCGTCGAGGTAGTAGCGGCTCATCTCGTACTCGTTCTGCCCGAACACCTCGCCGTACGTGATGCCCGGCGCGTAGACGATGTCCTTGAAGTGGGACACGCCCTGAAGGTTCATCAGGATGCGTTCGAGGCCGTACGTGATCTCCACCGACACCGGGTCCAGGGCGACACCGCCGACCTGCTGGAAGTAGGTGAACTGGGTGATCTCCATGCCGTCCAGCCAGACCTCCCAGCCCAGCCCCCAGGCGCCGAGCGCGGGCGAGGCCCAGTTGTCCTCGACGAACCGCACGTCGTGCGCGCCCAGGTCGACACCGAGCGCCTTCAGGCTGCCCAGGTACAGCTCCTGCGGGTTGCCCGGGTCGGGCTTGAGGATGACCTGGAACTGGGTGTGGGTCTGCAGCCGGTTGGGGTTCTCGCCGTAGCGCGAGTCGTCCGGCCGCACGCTCGGCTCCACGTAGGCGACGCTCCAGGGCTCGGGACCGAGCACCCGCAGCGCCGTGGCCGGGTTGGCCGTACCGGCTCCGACCTCGGTGTTCAGCGGCTGCGTGATCATGCAGCCGTTGTCGCTCCAGTACTTCTGCAGGGTGAGGATGGCGTCCTGCATGGTCAGCGCCGTCTGGACGTTCTTCATGATGATCGCGCCTGTTCCCCGAGTCGGACCGGCAAGGTCGGCCATGATCTCACACGCCAACTACCGTTGACCTGCGGTTTTCTGACCACTGTCCGGATGCCGCCGGTCGATTCACAGCCGGCTCTCAGCCCGGCCTCACACACCTGACGGGTGCCGTCCCTAAGTTCCCCCTTCCATGACGGGAAACCACCGGAACACCTCCACCACCCCAGGTACGGCGATGAACAGCCCCGCGGACGAGGCGCTCGCACACGCCGCCGTCGACGCGCTGGTCGGTCAGCTGGCCCTGGCCCCCAAGCCGGGCCTTCCCGACCCGCGCGACCTGACGGCCCGGGCCACCCGCCGGGACCACCGCGCCCTGTGCTGGTCGGCCAGGGCACTGCTCCCCGGCCTCACGGCCATGGCCGCCGCGGCCCGCCGCACGGGCGAACCCAGTGCCCGTCTCCGTGCGGAACTGGGCGCGATCGGCCGCTCGACGGAACACACGGTGGGACTCGCGGGCGGCGGCCACCGGGGCGCTCTGTGGACGCTCGGCCTGCTGGTCGCGGCGGCGGCGCTGCAACCGGGCGCCGCCCCGGCCGAGACGGCGGCCCTGGCCAAGCACATCGCCGCCCACCCCGCCCGCCGCGCCCCGCGCCGCCCGTCCCGCGGCTCCACGGTGTCGGCCCGCTACGGCGCGGCCGGTGCCCGGGGCGAGGCCAGAGCGGGATTCCCGCACGTCCGCCGGGCCCTGAACACCCTCACCGCGGCCCGGGCCCAGGGCGCCACAGAGCCCCAGGCCCGCCTGGACGCCCTGCTCACGGTGATGTCGACCCTCCAGGACACGGAACTGCTGTACACGGCGGGCCCGATGGGCCTGCGCGAAGTCCAGGCGAGGGCGCGCGGTGTGCTGGAGGCGGGCGGCACGGCGACGGAACCGGGTGCCCTGGCTCTGCGAGCCCTGGACACCTACCTCGTCAGCCGTGCCTGGAGCCCCCGAGGCAGCGCCCCTCTGCTTGCAGGGGCGCTGTTCCTGGACGGGTCAGGAGCGCGGAACAGCGTCGATGTGCGGCTCCGCCGCGGGGCGCGACCCGCCCTCACGCACCCGCAGACACACCTCAGCCCTTGACGGAAGCCATCCACGCCTCGACCTCGTCCGCCCGACGAGGCAACGCGGCACTCAGATTCCGGTTGCCGTCCTCCGTCACGAGGATGTCGTCCTCGATCCGCACACCGATACCCCGGTACTCCTCCGGCACCGTCAGATCGTCGGCCTGGAAGTACAGCCCCGGCTCGACGGTCAGGCACATCCCCGGCTCCAGCACACCGTCGACGTACGTCTCGGTCCGCGCGGCAGCGCAGTCGTGCACGTCCATCCCGAGCATGTGCCCGGTCCCGTGCAGCGTCCACCGCCGCTGAAGCCCCAGCTCCAGCACCCGCTCAACCGGCCCTTCGACCAGACCCCACTCGACCAGCTTCTCGGTCAGCACGCGCTGCGCGGCGTCGTGGAAGTCCCGGTACTTCGCCCCGGGCTGCACCGCGGCGATCCCGGCCTCCTGGGCCTCGTACACGGCGTCGTAGATCTTCCGCTGGATCTCGCTGAACCGGCCGTTGACCGGCAGCGTCCGTGTGACGTCGGCGGTGTAGTACGTGTGCGTCTCCACGCCCGCGTCGAGCAGCAGCAGATCGCCCGACCGCACGGGCCCGTCGTTGCGCACCCAGTGCAGCGTGCAGGCGTGCGGCCCGGCCGCGGCGATCGTGCCGTAGCCGACGTCGTTGCCCTCCACCCGCGCGCGGAGGAAGAACGTGCCCTCGATGTACCGCTCGGAGGTCGCCTCGGCCTTGTCGAGGACCTTCACCACGTCCTCGAAGCCGCGCACGGTCGAGTCGACGGCCTTCTGGAGCTCGCCGATCTCGAACTCGTCCTTGACCAGCCGCGCCTCGGAGAGGAAGACCCGCAGCTCCTCGTCGCGCTCGGCGGTGACCTTGTCGGTCAGCGCGGCCTCGATGCCGGCGTCGTACCCGCGCACGACCCGCACCGGTCCTGTGGCCTCGCGCAGCGCCCCGGCCAGCTCGCGCACGTCGGAGGCGGGGATGCCGTACAGCTGCTCCGCCTCGGTGAGGGAGTGGCGGCGGCCGACCCACAGCTCGCCCTGGCCGTCCAGCCAGAACTCGCCGTTCTCCCGGTTCGAACGCGGCAGCAGGTAGATCGTCGCCTCGTGGCCGTCGCCCTTCGGCTCCAGCACCAGGACGCCGTCCTCGGTCTGGTTGCCCGTGAGGTAGGCGTACTCGACGGAGGCGCGGAAGGCGTACTCGGTGTCGTTCGAGCGGGTCTTCAGGTTGCCCGCGGGGATCACCAGCCGCTCGCCCGGGAAGCGCGCGGACAGCGCGGCCCGGCGGGCGGCGGTCTCGGCGGCCTGGGGAACGGGCTGGAGGTCACGCAGCTCGGTGTCGGCCCAGCCGCTCTTCATGTTCTCGGCAAGCTCGTCGGACACGCCGGGGTACAGTCCGTTCTTCCGCTGCTTGATCGGCTCCTCTTCGGCAGTCTCCGGGGTGTCCGAAGGCTCTTCTGCCACGGCGGTCATCCTCCTCGATACGGCGCTGGACCGCCCTCCACTCTACGGCGGCGGCGAAGCGGCCTCAGGGCGATGACGAGGAGCGTTACTCGAACCGCACCGCCAGCAGGACGACGTCCTCCGCTCCGTCCGCCGCGTCGAGTCCGTCCGGCAGCACGTTCCGCAGGACATGGTCGGTAAGGGCGCCGGGGTCGCACCGCAGTGCCCGGGGTGCTCCGGCCGCCGCCGCGTGCAGCCGGGCGAAGGCGCGGTCGGTGGTCTCGCCGGTGCGGTGCAGCAGCCCGTCGGTGTACAGCAGAACCGTCTCTCCGGGCTCGGCGAGGATCTCCACGCTCGGCGCCTCCCAGCAGGCGAGCATGCCCAGCGGGGCGGAGACGGACGTCTCCACGAACTCGGTGCGGCGCTGCCCGATCAGCAGCGGCGGACTGTGCCCGGCACCGGCCAGCGTGATCTTGCGGGCGGCCGGTTCGCAGTAGCCGAACAGGGCGGTGGCCGAGCGGGCCGGCTCGGTCAGCCGCAGCAGCAGCTCCAGGTCGGACAGGACGGCGACCGGGTCCTCCCCCTCCATCACGGCGTACGCGCGCAGGGACGCCCGCAGCCGGCCCATCGCCGCGACCGCGCTGGGCCCCGCTCCGGTGACGGATCCGACGGCGAGGCCGAGGGCGGCGTCGGGCAGCGGCAGCGCGTCGTACCAGTCGCCGCCGCCGCGCGGGCCGGTGCGGTGCCGGGCGGCGAGCTGGACACCGGCCACCCGTGGCAGCCGCGCGGGCAGCAGCTCGTCCGTCATGGTCGCCATGGCCGCGCGCGTGCGCTCCAGTTCGAGCAGCCGGGCGAGGTGCTCGGCGGCGTACCGGACGTACAGGCCGACGAGGTGGCGCTGCCGTTCGACCGGTTCGGCGGGTTCGTCGTAGAGCCACACGACGGCGCCGAGGCGGTCGGCGGACTCGGGGGATTCGGCGGATCCGGTGGACGCGGCCGACTCGGGGACCAGGGGGAGGGCGTAGCTGGCGGCGTAGCCGAGGCGGGCCGCGACCTCGCGGTGGCGGGGGTCGAGCCCCTCCTGGGCGAACAGGTCGGGCTCGGCGATGCCGTCCTCGCCACCGGCCAGTCCGTCGAGGATCCGGCCGTACGACAGGGCGCTGCGGGGCACGGTCTCGATGTGGCCGAGGTCGGCGCGGGCGAGGCCCAGGCCGATGGTGGTGTCCGGGCCGAGTCCGTCGCCCGGTTCCAGGACGACGAGGCCGCGGCGGGCGCCCACCAGGGCGGCGCCGGCCCGCAGCAGTTCCTGGAGCGCCTGGTCGAGCGCGGACGTGCGGGTCAGACGCTCGGTCAGCTCGTGCAGAGTGGTGAGGTCGGAGACCCAGCCGGCGAGACGGTCCTGGAGTACCGCGCCCGGTGGGGCCGGAGGGTTTGGCGGGGCAGCCGGGGAGGAACCCGCCGCGACGGGCGCGACAGTGTGTGCGGGTGCCGGAACCGTTGAATCGATTCCAGCCACTTTCGGAGGGTGCGGGGCGTTCATGGCGTCCGGCTTTCCGACCAGCGCGTACTGCTCAAAAGCATCGCAAACCCCCATGTCATTCTGCGCCGCTAGCAGTGTCTCCACATGTACACGCACTCGTGAGGAGATGTCCAGCATTGTCCTGCTGGGATTCCTGGTGTCCGTGAGGTCTGAGGGAAGAAGTCTCCTTCCTCTTGCGTAATTGCAAAGTTGGCTTAAAACTGCCGCAAGGGACGGCTTATTGCGGTCGACTGGGCTTGCTCGACGGAGCGTCACAGCGGTCGTGATGGGTACGTACTCGGTGAAGGCCAGGGGTGGTTGCGAACCACCCGGAACCTGGTGACGGACCCGGGCGTCCTATCCACCGACGACCGTGCCCCATCCTCCCGTGGCGGAGGCGGAGAGAAATACGCGCGACGGCAAACGCCATACTTCGCCACCCCTACGCCACGCCCGTGCTTTTGATAGACGCAGTATGGGCGGGACGGCCGCGGAGGCAGCCAAAGCTCGACTCACAGGGGTTCCCCTTGCCCACGGCAGGGTGTGATGCGCCAACAGGTACGCACAGTGAAGTGATCGACACATGATGTGATGTGGACCACGGTGTTGCCGGCGTGCAACGGAAAGGAACGAGCGCTCATGCGCGAGATCCTCGGAAGGCGACGCAGGCTCCTGTCCAAGCGCAGCGACGGGAGGCCTGAGCTGATCGGCGCGGCCCTGACCTACGCGACGGAATGGCAGTGGCCCGTACTCCCGGGCGTGGCGGCGGACCCCGAGGGGCGCAGCCGCTGCGGTTGCCCTGACCCCGAATGCACAGTGCCCGGCGCGCACCCCTTCGACCCCGGCCTCCTCGCGGCCACCACCGACGGGCGCATGGTCCGCTGGTGGTGGAGCAACCGGCCGACGGCGCCGATCGTCCTGGCCACCGGCGGCAAGGCCCCCTGCGCGGTCTCCCTGCCGGCCCTGCCGGCGGCCCGCGCCCTCGAAGCGCTCGACCGCTCGGGGCTGCGGCTCGGCCCGGTCGTCGCCTCCCCCAGCCGGTGGGCGATCCTCGTCAAGCCGTACTCCATGGAGCAGCTCGGCGAACTGCTCTACGCCAAGGACTTCGTGCCCGGCTCCCTCCGCTTCCACGGCGAGGGCGGCTACCTGGCGCTGCCCCCGTCCGAGACGGGCCAGGGCGAGATCCGCTGGGAGCGGGCGCCGCTGCCCGGCTCGGCGTCGCCGTGGGTGCCCGATGTGGAGGCCGTGGTGGACGCCGTGGTCGAGGCCCTCACTCGTACGGGTGTGAGCGCGCCCGAGTTCTAGGACTGTCGGGCGCGCCGAGCCCGGGTTCCGCCCCGGGGCGTTAAGTTCCGGGGCCATGCCGCGTCATTCCCGGGGCCGTCCCCGGGACCTCAGAAAGTTCCGGTTTCTCGCCCTCGCGGGTGTCGTGGCGGCGTGCGCGGTCGCACTGCCCCTGGCGGTGGCGTCCGCGGGCTCCCCGGGCTCCCCGGATGCCCCGGGCTCCCGCGGCTCAGGGGACACGGCCCGTGCCGGGGGCTCGGCGGCCCCTGTCGGCGGGCGTTCCTCCCCGCCGTCCGCGGACGGCAAGGCGCCTTCCGCCGAGGCCGGCCTCCCCGCCCTCGGCCCCGGCCTGTCGACCGCCGCGCGCTGCGGTCCCGAACTCTCCTCTCCCGAGGGCGTCGAGGCGCAGACCTGTGTCGTGACGCAGGCCGCGGACACCTGGGCGCGGACCTACTACCGCAACGCGACCGGCGAGGCGCTGGACGCCGTACTGAGCCTGATGGGGCCCGGCGCCCGGACCGTGCGGATCACCTGCGCGGTGGGCGCCGAGGACGAGCCGGGGACCTGTGAGACGCCCCGCGAGCCCGCACGCGGGGATCTGCGGGCGTACACGGCGGTCGCGGAGTTCGCCCGGCGGGCCGGCCAGGGGCCGCTGCTGCTGCGCTCGGGTAGCAACTCGCCCATGACAGCGGGCAGTTGAGGAGCGGCTGCGTTCGGTGAACGGCCGCGCGCATGAAAAGACCCGGTTGCTGGCGACGGGGGATGCACCAGCAACCGGGCTACAGGAACGGTAACAAGAGATCGGCGGTTCGCAAATTCGATCTCGCCCTTTCCGGTCACCGATCGGCCTGTCCCGACGGGGAGTTGTGAAGGGCGTCACCTGTCCGAGCGCGAGGGCCCGGCCGGCCGTCCGAACGGCCGGACCGGTCCCTGTGACGAACCGTCAGCTGAGCGTGACCTGCCGGTTGGTGAGACCGCCACGCGCGCGGCGCTCGTCCGGAGTCAGCGGCGCGTCCGCGGCCAGGGCGGCGGCGAGACGCTCGGCGAACTCCGCCGCCGGCTTCTCCACGTCCTCGGCCGTGACCCCGCTCGGCAGGTCCCAGACCGGCACGGTGAGCCCGTGAGCGCGGAAGGAGCCCACCAGACGCGTGCCCTCGCCCAGGCTCGACCGGCCCGCGGCGTGCAGCCGCGCGAGAGCGTCCAGAAGCTGCTCCTCGGGGTGGGGCATGACCCACCGCAAATGGTTCTTCTCGGGCGTCTCACACCAGTACGCGGCGTCCACGCTCTGGAGCTTGACGGTCGGGATGGCCGCGGCGTTGGCCCGCTCCAGGGAGGCGGTCACCTCCGGTGTGGCGTTCTCCGGGTCCGGCACCCAGAACTCGAAGCCGCTGTGCACTTCTGGCTCGAAGGCGCCCTCCGGGTCGAGCAGATCCTGGAGCCGCGGCCCGTCGGCCGGGGCGCGGCGGCCCTGCACCGGGGTGCCGGGCTCGGCTTCCAGGGCGCGCTGGAGGATGTCGGCGAGGTCGCGGCTGAGGTCGCCCGACGAGGTGTCGTTCTGGAGGCCGAGGAGGACCGAGCCGTCGTCGCGGCGCAGGGCGGGCCAGGCCATCGGCAGGACCGTGGCCAGCGTGACCGACGGGACGCCCTCGGGGAGGCCGTCCTTGAGCGTCAGCCCGGCCGTGGCCGCCGGGACCAGCTCGCGCAGGGCCACCCAGTCGCACTCGCCGGGCAGGCCCTCGAAGGGGCGGTGCACCAGCTCGGTCACGGCGTGGGCCGCGGCCCGGCCGTGACAGGCCTTGTAGCGGCGGCCGCTGCCGCAGGGGCAGGGCTCACGAGCGCCGACGACCGGGATCTCTCCGTCCGTGATCTGCGGGCGCTTGGCCTTCGTCTGGGGTCGCTTCTTGGCCATCGATGGGTCTCCCGGTTACGGCTCGTCTCGTACGGTCGCGAGCCTAGCCGTTCGTGCCCCGGGGGGCGGGGTCCTGTGGACAACGCGGGTCCGGGGCGACGCGGGCCTGTGGACAACCGGGCCTGTGGATGACGCGGGTCTGCGGACAGGGCGGCCCTTGCGACAAGTCGGCCCCTGGGACATGGCGACCCCTGCGACAAGGCGCCCCGGTGACAGGGCCGACCCGGTGGGTGGCAGGTCGGCCGGCGCCGGGTCAGTCCATGTCGTCGAAGGCGTCCGCGAAGTCCAGTCCGGGTATCTGGGACACCGCCGGCGCCGTGACCCGGGTCGCGAAGTCGTCGCGGCGGTGGCCGGCGTCCGGGTCGTGCACGTCGGCGTGGACGACGACCCACACGGTGACCTCGCCGCGGATGTCGTCCCGGACACCCCAGTCGTCGGCCAGCGCGGTGATGATGTTCAGCCCCCGGCCGCCGTGCGCCGTGACCGACGGGGTCGCGGGGGCGGGGCGGGTCGGGCCGCCGCCGTCCGTGACCTCGACGATGAGCCGGCCGGACGGGTCCACGCGCCACGCGGCACGGACGTCACCGTCCCCGGAGAACGCGTCGCCCAGGGGCCTGCCGTGTTTGCACGCGTTGCTCAAAAGTTCGGAAAGGATCAGTACGGCGTCGTCGATGACCGATTCCGCTACGCCACCTCTGCGCAACTGTGCACGCATACGGTGTCTCGCTTCCCCCACGCCCGCAGGGCCATGGGGTACGGCCATGCTCGACGACGTGGGCACCTCCTGTGCCACCACCAACGCCACCCCCGAGACCTCCTTCGCCCCACGCCACGGTGTGGATGCCCCATTGGCCTGTACCGGAAACCGGCCAATCCGCGTCCGGTGACGCATTCACCACGATCGAATACGGACCGAACGCGCCGGAGCACTCCCTGTAATCGTGTGGCTGGATTTCATCGGTATGGCCGAGACGCGAGGATCCCGTCCGGCGAGGGACGAGGTCAAGAGGTGTGCATGGGTCTGGTGGGACTTGTGGGGTCTGCGGACCTCAGCGGCCGAGTTGGTCGAGCACCGCGCGCGGGCGGTTGGTGATGATGGCGTCGACGCCCAGGCCGACGCAGAGGTCCACGTCCTCGGGCTCGTTCACGGTCCACACGTGCACCTGGTGGCCGGCCCGTTTCAGCCGCTCCACATAAAGGGGATGGTTGCGCACGATCCGGAGGGACGGGCCCGCGATCGGCACGCCCGGGGGCAGCCGTCCGTCGCGCAGCCGGGGCGAGGCGAACTGCGCCAGGTACACCGTCGGCAGGGTCGGGGAGGCGGCGCGCACGCGGTGCAGCGAGCGGGCCGAGAAGCTCATGACCCGCACCTGGGACTCCTCGGCGGTGGCCGGGGCGTCGAGGCCGAACCGCTTCAGCAGGACCAGCAGCCGCTCCTCGACCTGCCCCGCCCAGCGCGTGGGGTGCTTGGTCTCGATGGCCAGTTCCACCCGGCGCCCGGCGTCGGCGACGAGTTCGAGCAACCGCTCCAGCGTGAGGACGGACGTCGCCTCACGGTCCTCCGGGCGGTGCTCCCAGTCGGGGTCCTCGTCGCGCCCCTTGTAGGCCTCGCCGCTCTTCCAGGAGCCGAAGTCCAGCGCGGCGAGATCGGCGAGTTCCAGCGCGGAGACCGCGCCGCGGCCGTTGGACGTACGGTTGATCCGGCGGTCGTGCACGCACACCAGGTGGCCGTCGGCGGTGAGGCGCACATCGCATTCGAGGGCGTCCGCGCCGTCCTCGATCGCCTTGGTGTACGCGGCCAGGGTGTGTTCCGGGGCGTCCTCGGAGGCCCCGCGGTGGGCCACGACTTGAATCACATGCTGTCGAGCGTGAGTCACCGCGTCATGGTGCCACCGCGCGCGGGTACGCGTCTGGTCGGACGGACCCGGCGGATTCACAGGTCCGGACGGAGGCACTGGAATTGCATCCTTTTCGTCAGTAATGACCTATATAAAGAATGGCCCCGGACCCACAGCCACCGCTTATGGTGCTCTGACGGCCAGTGGGAAAAGCTGACGGCATACAAAGGGACAAGCACAGCTGTATCGCGCCGGACCGTCGCCAGCGTGAAAAAGCGTGACCGAGTGCGACCCAGGAAACAGCCGTGGATCGAGGAGAGAAGCTGTGAGCACCGAGAACGAGGGCACCGCGGTACCCCCCGCCCCGTCCGCACCCCCCGTGCCGGTGGACGCTCCCGCTGCTCCGGCGCCCGAGGGACAGACATCTCAGGGGCCGGGACCGTACGGACAGGACGCCCAGGGCCGGCCCGCCCCCGGCCAGGGCGCTCCCGGTGACGCCGAGCATCACGGCGTCTCCTCCTCCGCCCCCGACCCCTCCTGGCCCCCGCCCCCGCCGCCCACCTCCCCGTACGGCGACGGCGGTTCCGGTTCCGGCGGCGGCTGGGGTTCCTCGTACCAGCAGCCGGCGCCGAAGTCCGGCCGCGGCCGTGGTGGTCTGGTCGCCGCGCTCCTGGTGGCCGCGCTGGCCGCGGGTGGCCTGGGCGGCGGTCTCGGCTACACGCTGGCGAAGAACAACGACGACAGCAGCGGCTCGACGACGGTCTCCGCCTCCAGCAGCGGGGGCGACGTCAAGCGCGACCCGGGCACGGTCGCGGGCGTGGCCGCCAGGGCGCTGCCGAGCACGGTCACGATCGAGGCCGAGAGCAACAGCGGCGAGGGCGGCACGGGCACGGGCTTCGTCTTCGACAAGCAGGGCCACATCGTCACCAACAACCACGTCGTCGCCGGCGCGGTGGACGGCGGCAAGCTCACCGCGACGTTCCCGAGCGGCAAGAAGTACGACGCCCAGGTGGTCGGGCACGCGCAGGGCTACGACGTGGCGGTCATCAAGCTCAAGAACGCCCCGTCGGACCTGAAGCCGCTCACCCTCGGCGACTCGGACAAGGTGGCCGTCGGCGACGCGACCATCGCGATCGGCGCCCCCTTCGGCCTGTCCGACACGGTGACGACGGGCATCATCAGCGCCAAGAACCGCCCGGTCGCCTCCAGTGACGGCAGCGGCAGCCAGGCGTCGTACATGAGCGCCCTGCAGACCGACGCCTCGATCAACCCGGGCAACTCTGGCGGTCCGCTGCTGGACGCGCAGGGCAACGTCATCGGCATCAACTCCGCGATCCAGTCCACCGGCAACGGCGGCTTCGGCACCGGCCAGTCCGGCTCGATCGGCCTGGGCTTCGCCATCCCGATCAACCAGGCCGAGTACGTCGCCCAGGAGCTGATCAAGACCGGCAAGCCGGTGTACGCGAAGATCGGCGCGTCCGTCTCCCTGGAGGACAGCTCGGGCGGCGCCCAGATCTCCAAGGAGGGCGCGGGCGGCGCCGCCGCACCGGTCGAGCCCGGCGGCCCGGCCGCCAAGGCCGGCCTCAAGCCCGGCGACGTCATCACCAAGCTCGACGACAGGGTGATCGACTCCGGCCCGACCCTGATCGGCGAGATCTGGACCCACAAGCCCGGCGACAAGGTCACGATCACCTACGAGCGCGACGGCAAGCAGCAGACGGTCGAGGTGACCCTGGGCTCGCGCGTCGGCGACAACTGACCGGCAGCCGCCCGCAGCGACCCGTTACCCTTGTCCCGCGCCGCCGATCACGGTCGGCGCGGGGAGGCGTGCCCGAGCGGCCGAAGGGAACGGTCTTGAAAACCGTCGTGGCAGCGATGTCACCGTGGGTTCAAATCCCACCGCCTCCGCAGAGGTCATAGATGGTGCAGGTCAGAAGGGGCGTCCCGGTCTCGGGGCGCCCCTTCTGCGGGACTTCGGTGTGGTGGCAGGCGCAGGTGGGCGGTGATCTGCTTTCCCACGGTGCGGAATCCGACGACGACTGTGTCGCTGACCTTGTGCACCAGGTGGAGTCCGTGCCCGCCGACGCGGTGGCGGTCGCCCTTCCGTACCACCGGTTCGTCGGGGGAGGTGTCCCACACCGTGATCGCCAGTGCGCCGGCTGACAGCTGCAGGACCAGCCCGCACGGGCCGGGAGCATGCCGGATGGCGTTCGTGGCGAGTTCGCTGACGACCAGTTCGGCGTCCATGGCCGGCAAGGCCGGTACGGGTGTGCGGCCGGTCAGCGGGACGCGGGCGAGGAAGGCGCGGAGAACGCGGCGCGCGTCAGCGGCGCTGGCCGCGCCGCTGTCCCACGCCACGTCGGAGCGGAGCGTGGCGTGCTCACCCATGCCCTGCTCATCTGCCGCCTGCTTCATAAGCGGGATGACCATGTGGGGCTCTTTCGTTGTGCTCACCACTCTGGAGCGGCTTTCCGTGCTGCGCATACCCGGGCGCCGCCCGCGCACACCGGGGCGGGCTCCCGGCGCCCGTGGTGCCGAACGGCCCATGCGGGGCACGTCGGTAGGCTGTCAGCGCTCCTTCCCAGGTGGGACGGGGTGGGAGGGGGCGGATCCAGTGGCCGGAGGGATCGGTTTGAAGACCGTCGTGGCAGCGCGAGTTCCGGCGTGAGCGGGCGCATCGTCGTCGTCACCGCCGTGCACGGCCCGTCGGCCCGGTTCCTGCCGGAGGCCCACAAGTCCCTGTGCGAGCAGTGGCTGCCGGAGGGCTGGGCGTGGCACTGGGTGATCCAGGAGGACGGGGAGAGCGCGGACGTACGGCCGTACGTGCCCGACGACGAGCGGGTGACGTTCCGGCAGGGCCGGGCCGGAGGGCCCGGGGTCGCTCGGACCATGGCGCTGGCGCATGCCGAGGGTGCGTACGTGAAGGTCCTGGACGCCGACGACCAGCTGGCGCCGGGCACGCTCGCGCGGGATCTGGCGGCGCTGGAGGCCGACCGCGGCCTCGGGTGGGCGACGTCGCGGGTGCTGGACCTCATGCCCGACGGGTCGACGGCCGGTTTCCCGGGCGACCCCGACCCCGGGCCGATCGAACGCGGGGCCGTGTTCGCGCACTGGAAGGCCAACGGCTTCCTCGCCCCGGTCCATCCGGCCTCGCTGTTCGTACGACGGGAGCTGCTGCTCGCCCTCGGCGGCTGGATGGCGCTGCCCGCGTCGGAGGACACGGGGCTGCTGCTCGCACTGAACGCGGTGAGCCGGGGGTGGTTCTCCGGCGAGGTGGGGCTGCTGTACCGGAAGTGGGAGGGCCAGGTGACCGGCCAGACCGCCCACGTGGACCGGGCCGAGCGGGCTGCCCGGATGGCGGTCGTGGAGGCCAGGGCCCAGGCATTGGGCAGTTTTCGGTGGCCTTTTCCGGCCCGGCACTGACGTGAGCTGATCAACCGCCTAGGACTTGAGCTCGGTCTCCCTCGGCGCCTTCGCGGACAGGTCATGGCGGATGTACCACTCCGTACCGAGCAGCCGCTCCCGCTCGGGCGCCGGCAGCGCGGCGATCAGGCCCGGGGCCGCTCCCCGTTCCACCTCCGTGCGGTGCGCCAGCACGGCGGCGATTTTCCGGTCCAGCCAGCCGGTGACGTCGACGGTCGCCGTGACCCGGTCGTCCGGGACCGTGCGCATCGTCTTGCCCGTGGGGGCCAGGTGGCCGCCCCACGCCCGGACGGCGGAGTGCGGGTGCGTGGACAGGTACAGCGCGCTCGGCTGCCAGGGCTCACCGGCGTCCGGGTAGAGGCGTTCGAATCCGGCGGCGTGGACCGCCGACAGGGTCACGCGGTGGGTGTGCACATGGTCCTCGTGGCCGGTCAGGCCGCCGTAGGCGTCGTGGGTGACGACGATGTCGGGGCGGAAGTCCCGGATCTGGGCGACCAGGGCGCCCACCGCCTCGTCGAGCGGTGCGTCGCACAGGCGCGGGCTGCCCGGGGCCGACCGCGGGACGCGGGAGTCGGCGTAGCCCAGCATGCGTGGCCGGCCGGCGCCGAGGATGTGGAGCGCCTCGGCCAGTTCCGCGGCGCGCGGGGTGTCCCTCGCCCAGGTGGCCGTGACGACGGCCGTGCGGGCGCCCGCCGCCGCGTGCCGGGCAAGGGTGCCGCCCGCCATCAGGGACTCGTCGTCGGGGTGGGCGAAGACCGCGAGCAGGCTCGGTGCCGGCACAGGCCCTCGCTACGGGCGGTCCGGTGATGAGGGCGCGTCGGTGGCGGTGGCGGTGGCGGAGGGGGTGGCGGCTGTGGCGGTGATGCTGATGGCCTGGCTGGGGCACTTCTCCGCCGCCTCCAGGATCTCCGGGGCCTCGCCGGCCTCCTCGCGGCCCGGGCGGACGGCACCGAATCCGTCGACGAACTCGAAGACCGCCGGGGCCCTGTGGACGCACTCGGCGGAGCCGTAGCAGAGGTCGCGGTCGACAGAGACCTTGTGTGCCTTCATTCCCTTCATCCCCCTCATCCCCACCGGCCGATACCGGGAGCCGGTGGACCCGAGGTGTTGACTGCCCAGCGCGAGGCCGGCTGAACCGACCCGCCCTACCGTGCGGCGGCAGCCGCCAGCCAGTGGGCGACCCGGCGTACGGCGGCCTCGTCGAGTCGTTCGGCGAGGGCCTGGACGGTCGCGTCGTCCTCGGGGGAGAGGTCGTAGAGGCCCGCCTTGCTCAGCCCGGACAGGAGGACCTGGTGGCGGCGGCCGGTCATGCGTTCCGTCAGTCCGGTCGGTTGAGGGGCAGAGGTGTCGGACTCCGGGGGTGTGCCGGACGTCAGGGGTTTGTCCGGCTTCAGAGGTGTGTCGAAGCGGTGCCAGTCGCCGTCCTTCGGGCCCCACAGGGCGAAGGTCACCTCGTCCCCACGCGCGCGCAGGGTCTGTGTCATCTCGCCCAGGGCGTGCAGTACGGGCGAGCGGTGGGGCGACTCCGCGGCCGTCCGCCAGGTCTGCTCGGCCGGGCGGCAGTACATCGCCACCCAGCGCGGGGCGCCCTGCGGGCGCGGGCTCTCGGGACGTGGCTCCACTGTGCTCACCCCTGTACGTCGCTTGCAGCGGCAGGGCGACCATAGCTGACGGGTCGTCAGTTATCCAGGGTTGGAGAGCGCGGGCCGCTGGGGAGGATCACCACGTCGTCCGGCACCGGTCCCTCCCCTCGTGGGGACCGGTACCGAACGGTGGGGGTCAACTCGTCCGGCTCCGCTGGAAGCCGCCCGGATCAGTGCGCTACTGCGTCCGGATCCTGCCAGTTCCGGCCACCGACGAGGAGTCTCCGGTTCCGGCTAGGCGGTATTACCGCAGGTCAGGCATATAGAGTGAGTTTTCCGGTCCGGACGTCCAGGCGCGGAGAGTTAAGGAGTGGAGACCTTGGGTTCCGACTCCGGGGCACGTACCGCCTTCGCGGAGCGCCTCGCACTGCTGTACAAGGAAGCCGGGAACCCTCCGCTCAAGCGGGTGTCCGAAGCGGTCGTCCGGCTCCAGCGGGTCGACGAACGCGGGCGTCCCGTCCGGGTCTCCGCGCAGCGCATCAGCGACTGGCGCCGGGCCCGTAACGTACCCGCTCAGTTCACCGCCCTCGCGGCGGTGCTGCACGTGCTGATCCCCGAGGCGCGGCGCGCGCGGCCCACGCCGGTGTCCCCGGGCCTGTACGACCTCGGGCAGTGGCAGCGGCTCTGGGAAGCGGCGGTGGCCGGTCCGGTCGGTGAGCGCGGCTCGGAATCGGCGGAGCAGGAGCGGCCGGAGGCCGAGGCCCCGCCCGTGCCGCCCGGCGGGGTGTGCCCGTACCGGGGGCTGGCCTCCTACCGCAGGGAGGACGCCCGGTGGTTCTTCGGCCGGCAGCGCAGCACGGACGCGCTCGTCGACCAGCTCCGGGCCGTGGCGGGGACGGGCGGCCTGGTCATGCTCGTGGGCGCGTCGGGGGCCGGGAAGTCCTCGCTGCTGAACGCCGGGCTGGTGCCCGCGCTGCGGGACGGGGCGCTGGGTTATGGCGGCGAGCGTGGCGATGGCGGGGACCGCGGGGACCGCGGCGACCGCAGCCCCGGTGGCGCCGGTTTCGGCAGTGGCATCGGTGACGCCCGTGACGACTCCAGTGACGCCGGTGGGGCGGGCGAAGCCCGTCACGCGACGGAAGTCGTGCAGCTCGTCCCCGGCGTTCATCCCCTGGCCGAGCTGACCCGGTGCATCCCCGAGCTGGCACCCGTCGTCTCGGCTGTGATCGCGGCCGACCCCCCCGACGCCCCCGGCGCGGAGGACTCCGTCGTCCCCACCACCGTGGGCCCCGTCGTCCCCACCACCGTGGGCCCCGTCGCCCCCACCACCGTGGGCCCCCGCGTCCCACGAGGCCCCGACGTCCGTGCCGCCGTCGCCGCCTGGGCGCGGCGCGAGGCGCCGTCCGGTGCGCGGCCGGTCGTCATCGTGGACCAGTTCGAGGAGACGTTCACCCTCTGCTCCGACGAGGCGGAGCGCCGTGCGTTCGTCGAGGTCCTGAACGCCGCATGTTCGCCGGCCGGTGACGGAGACCCCGCCCCGGCGGTCGTGGTGCTGGGCATACGGGCCGACTTCTACGAGCAGTGCCTCAGGTATCCCGAACTGGCCGACGCGCTCCAGCACCGGCACATGGTGCTCGGCCCCCTGACCACCGCGGAGCTGCGGGAGGCGGTGACGGGCCCGGCCAAGGCCGTCGGTCTGGAACTGGAACCGGGCCTGGCGGAGCTGATCGTCCGGGAGGTGAGCGCCGACGGCCCGCGCGGGGCGCACGACGCGGGAGTGCTGCCGCTCCTCTCGCACGCCCTGCTCGCCACCTGGCAGCGCAGGAAGGCGGGCCGGCTGACGCTCGCCGGGTACCGCGCGGCCGGCGGCATCCAGGGCGCGGTCGCGGCGACGGCCGAGCGGGCCTGGTCCGGTCTGGACCCGGCGGCACGCATGGCGGCCCGGCTGCTCCTGCTCCGGCTGGTCCGGCTGGGCGAGGACACCCAGGCCACGCGCAGGCGGGGCACCCGCCGCCAGCTGGCGGCGGAGTCGACCGACCCGGGCAAGACCGAGGAGTCCCTGGAGGCCCTGGTCCGCGCCCGGCTGGTGACGCTCGACGCGGAGACCGTGGAGATCACCCACGAGGCGCTGCTGCACGCCTGGCCGCGGCTGCGCGACTGGATCGACGACGACCGGCAGGGCAACCTGCTGCGCCAGCGCCTGGAGGAGGACGGCCGGGCCTGGGAGGAGTCGGACCGCGACACCTCACTGCTCTACCGGGGCTCCCGGCTGGAACAGGCCCACGGGTGGGCGAAATCCGCCGGGGACACCTTCCTGACCCGGAGCGCGGTGGAGTTCCTGGCCGCCTCGGTCCGGCTGCGCCGGCGCATCATCTGGATCAGCCGGGGCGCGGTGGCGACCCTGGTCGTGCTGGCGGTGCTGGCCGTCGGGGCGGCCGTCGTCGCCTGGAAGCAGCGGGACGAAGCCGTGTTCGAACAGGTACTCGCCCAGGCGGATCGCGTCCAGTACACCGACCCCTCGCTGTCCGCGCAGCTGGACCTGGTGGCACACCGGCTGCGCCCGGACGACAAGGGCGCGAACAGTCGCCTGATCTCCATCGTGAACGCCCCGCTGTCCACGCCGCTGGCCGGCCACAGCGGCGCGGTCTACCTCACGACGTTCAGCCCGGACGGCCGTACCCTCGCGACCGCCAGTTACGACCGGACCGTACGGCTGTGGAACACGACCGACCCGAAGCGTCCGAAGCCCCTGGGCAAGCCGCTCACCGGTCACACCAGCTGGGTGAGCAGCGCGGTCTTCGGCCCGGACGGCCATACCCTCGCCAGCGCCTCCGACGACGGCACGATCCGGCTGTGGGACGTGACCGACCCCGGCCACCCGAAGCGGCTCGGCAAGCCCCTCACCGGCCATGACGGCACGATCTACCTGGTCGCCTTCAGCCCGGACGGGCGCACGCTGGCCTCCGTCGGCGACGATCACACCGTCCGGCTGTGGGACGTGGCCGATCCACGCCGGCCGCGGGCGCTCGGCAAGCCCCTGACCGGGCACGAGGCCGCCGTGCGGTCGGTGGCGTTCAGCCCGGACGGCCGGACGCTGGCGGCCGGCGGCGACGACGGCACGATCCGGCTGTGGGACGTGGCGGACCCCCGGCGTCCGGAGCCGGTCGGGGAGCCGCTGACCGGCCACACCGCCACGGTGCACTCCGTGGCCTTCAGCCCGGACGGCCGTACGCTCGCCAGCGGCAGCTCGGACAACACCATCCGCCTCTGGGACATGGCCGACCGGCGTCGCCCGGCAGCGATCGGAGCGCCGCTCACCGGGCACACGGGCCCGGTGTGGTCCGTGGCCTTCAGCCCCGACGGCAGCATGCTCGCCGCCGCCAGCGCGGACAGCACGGCGAGTCTGTGGAAGGTCGGTGATCCCGCGTACCCGTCGCAGGTCGGCGCGCCTCTCGCGGGCAGCAGTGGCGAGATGTACGCGCTCGGCTTCAGCCCCGACGGGCGCACCCTGGCCACCGGGTCGGGCGACAACAAGGTCCGTCTGTGGGCGCTGCCGACGGCGGACATGATCGGCCGGACCGGAGTGTTCCGGCCGGACGGGCGGGTGCTCGCGACGGCGGCGCTCGACGGGCGGGTCCGGCTGTGGGACGTGCGCAAGCCCGGAAGGCCGGTGCCGATGGGTGAGCCCTTCCGGCCGAAGGGCGGCGTGCGCTCCCTGGAGTTCTCCGCGGACGGCCGCACCCTCGCGATGGTGACGGGGAACCGGGCCCTGCAACTGTGGAACGTAGGCGACCCGGACCGCCCCGTCCCCCACGGGTCGCCCGTCCCGCTGCGCATCCGGTTCGCCGACCCGCTGGCCTTCAGCCCGGACGGGCGCCTGCTGGCGACCGCCGACGACGACCGCACCGTGCAGCTGTGGGACATCGGCGACCCGGCCCGTCCGCGCCCGCTCGGCGCGCCCATCACCGGGCACAAGGGGTACGTCAACTCCCTCGTCTTCAGCCCGGACGGCCGTACGCTCGCCAGCGGCAGCGCCGACGGCACCATCCGGCTGTGGAACGTGACGGACCCCGGGCGGGCCGTCCTGCGCGGCGCACCCCTCACGGGGCATCTCGGAGCCGTCAACGTCCTCGCCTACAGCCCCGACGGGCGGACGCTGGCCAGTGGCGGCGACGACACCTCGGTCCGGCTCTGGGACCTGGAGAACCCGGCCGAGCCCTCGCAGCGGAAGAGCCTCAGGGGCCACACGGAGGCGGTCGTGTCACTGACGTTCAGCCGCAGCGGCCACACCCTGGCCAGCGGCGGCAACGACAGCACCGTACGGCTCTGGAACCTCTCCGACCCGGCCAAGGCCACCGCGATCGGCCAGTCGATGAGCCCCAACGCCAAGAGCGGCGGCACATTCCTGTCGTTCAGCCCGAACAGCCACATGATCGGGGTGTCGAGCGGCACCGACACCATCAGGCTGTGGAACCTGGACGTCGAGGCGGCCGCACGCCGCGTCTGCACGATGACCCGGGGTGTTCTGACACCGGAGACCTGGAGCGAGTACCTGCCCCGGCTGTCCTACGACCCGCCGTGCGAGCCCTGACGGGGCCGGTCGCCCAACAGGCCGCTCTCGCCCGGCAGTTGAGTGATACGAGTCACAACCTGGGCTTTGCTGACGAACAGTCGGTTCCGATGGGCAAGCGCTTGTTACCCTTGGCCATAGCCCGACCGCTGGTGCATCCCCCGTCGCCAGCGGTCGGGCCTTTGCGTGGGCGCGTCCGGCCTTATGCGTGCGCGTGAGCCCGCAGGTCGAGCCGCATCAGGATCCGGGGGTGGCCGGCCAGTACCGAGGTGGTGGCGGCCGCGTAGGTGAAGCCGGCGCGTTCGAAGTTCTTGCGGAGGCCGGCGTACGCCATCGTCAGGTCGACCTTGGCGTCGCCGTTGTCCAGGGGGTAGGCCTCGATCGCCGGTGCGCCGTGGGCGCGGGCGAACT
This sequence comes from Streptomyces sp. NPDC016851, assembly GCF_055562795.1. Lineage (NCBI taxonomy): Bacteria > Bacillati > Actinomycetota > Actinomycetes > Kitasatosporales > Streptomycetaceae > Streptomyces > Streptomyces sp. NPDC016851. The sequence goes on along the minus strand of NZ_JBVHEP010000012.1, from coordinate 181,301 downwards.
CGACGGCGCCGGCGATGAGGGCGTGCGAGATGCCCTGCTTGCGGTGACCGGGGCGGACCCGGACGCACCACAGCGACCAGACGGGCAGGTCGTCGATGTGGGGGATCTTGCGGTTGCGGGCGAAGGAGGTGTCCGCGCGCGGGGCGACGGCGGCCCAGCCGACCGGTTCACCGCCGTCGTAGGCGAGCACGCCGGGCGGGGGGTCCTGGTGACACAGCTCGGCGACGTACTCGCCGCGGGCCGGGCCGCGCAGCTCGTTGTTGAGCTTCGAGGGAATCCGGTAGCTCAGACACCAGCAGACGTTCGCCCCGGGCGACTTGGGTCCCAGCACGGCACGGACGTCCTCGAAGACCGTGGCCGGCCGAACGTCGATGCTCATGCCCCCACGATGTCACGAACCGCCCGGCTAGGCCCTCGGACCCGGTGACACGGCCTGGCTGAACGCGTCGTAGAAGGGCTGCGCCATCCCGGCGATCGCCGACGCGCCCTGCGCGAACGGCGTGATCGGATCGATCGCCCCCGACCGCCCGCCCCCGCCTTCGCCACCGGGTTCGGCGGCCAGGGCGGAGGAACCGCCCTGGAGGGCGACGAGCACGAGGAGCAGCACAGCGGCACGGGAGAGCAGACGACATCGCATGCCCGCTTCAACGAACTGCTTCGTCGCTGGTCACAGGGCTGCCATTAGTGATTTAGGAGTACGGATACGCTTCCGTCATGGACGTCCATGTCGAGATCATCCGGGAGCCGAGCGAGGAACTCGTCGACGCCTTCGGCCGATTGCTTCCGCAGTTGTCCACGACGGCTCGGCCCCTGGACCGGGCGGCGGTCGACCGGATGGTCCGCTGCGACGCCGTCACCGTGCTCGTGGCCCGGGCCGGTGGCGTGATCGCCGGCACTCTGACCCTCGTGCTGCTGCCCCTGCCGTCCGGGCTGAGGGGCCGGGTCGAGGACGTGGTCGTCGACGACGCGGCGCGCGGGCAGGGCGTCGCGGGCCTGCTCATCGAGGAGGCCGTGCGGATCGCCCGCGAGGCCGGGGCCCGCACGGTCGACCTCACCTCCCGGCCGGACCGTGCCGCCGCCAACCGCCTCTACGAGCGGCTCGGATTCCGGGCCCGCGAGTCCACGGTCTACCGCACGGCGCCTTAGGGCCTGTCGTTTGCATCACGCCGCAGACGCGGGGCCTGGCACGCGCATCTGCGGCGTTGTCGTCGGTCACCGACTCCCCCACGCTCGGCTTCGCTCACGCGGGCAGTGCCCCCATCGCGTCGACTCCCTCCTCCGCCTTTCCCTCCTCCGCCTTGCAGCTGCACGCACCAGACCCCGCTCACCGGCGCTGAGAAGCGCTGCCGATTTCCTGCGACCTGATCCAAACGACAGGCCCTACGCGGAAGCCGCCCGCAGCATCCGCAGCTGGCCGATCTCCGTCACGTTCTTCATCAGTTCCGCGTTCACCCACGCCACCATGTGGGCGACGGTGTACTCGGGATCGTCCGGTGAGGGGAACATCGCTGTCGTGTCCAGGTCGGTGTCGGTGAGGCCGTCCAGGACGGTCAGCCATTGGGTGTGCAGGCCGCGCAGCCAGTCGATGGCCGGGGTGCCCTCGCCAGGCCACACCACGTCCGTGCGGTCGCGGGGCGGGCGGCCCTGGGCGTGGTCGAGGGTCACGCTCCACCACCAGCCGATGTGCCAGCTCACCCAGGCGATGGTGGGGACGGGCACGGGGTCGGGCTCGGTGTCCGCCCAGTCCGGTACCCAGGTTCCGTCGGGGCCCCTGCGCATCGTCCAGCAGAGCGGGGCCGGCTCCCAGAGGAAGTCCTCCGGCTCCAGCCGCTCCAGGTGGTACTCGAACAACGACCAGGTTAACTCGTGCTGCCAGCGCAGCAGTTCTGTGCGGGAAGCGCTCATTGCACGACCCTACGCAAGCGCCCGTGCGTCCCGGGCCAGTCCCGCCCAGTCGAGGTCGCGCAGTCCGGGCTCCGCGTCGCAGCCCGAGGGCAGGCGGGGCGTGGCCTGGAACCAGACGACGGTGAGCCGTGAGCGGTAGGTGACCGGGTCGTGGGCGGGATCGAGAGCCGTGGAGTGGAACGTGCCGACGCAGGCCACGGCGGGCAGGACCTCGACGGGCCCGAGGCCGCCCGCGTACTGGTCGGGGTAGGCACGCCGGGGCGGGAGCAGGTGGACCGGTGTGCCGGGGCGGGCCCGCTCGGCGGCGCGGAGCAGGCCGCGGATCCGCCGGTCGTTCACCGGCTTGCAGGGATAGCCCTCCAGCAGATCGCCGTACGTCGACGTGAACCGCAGCTCGGCGAGATCCACCGGGCGGCCGGAGGCCAGGACGAGGCGGGCGAGCGCCAGGGCCGGCGTTTTGACGTGCTGTCGCATGGAGGTCTTTCGGTGCTCATGGGCAGGCCCTGGCTCAGGGCCGGTGCCCCGTCAGCCGCGCTGCCGACGCGATCGTCGCCCGGGCCTCGCGTTCGGTGAGGCCGGTGCCCCGGGCGGCGTCGACCAGCGCGTCCACGAGCGCGGGGCCGATGCCGTCCTCGTAGGCCCGGCAGGCCGCCCAGAACAGCCGGGTGTTGCGCTGGCCCTCGTGCGCGGCGAGGACGAACTGGACCAGGCCCTGGCCGTGTCCGCCGGCCGCCGGGGGTGTGGGGTGGTGGGCGCGGGGCGGCGGGAGGAGCAGACGCAGGAGGGAGCGCGGGCAGGGGGCGGGGGCGAGATGGGCGGTTCCCGGGGCCGCGGCGTACACGCCCTGGCCCGTGCGGGAGCCGGGACCGACGAGGTAGCCGCCGGCGCCCCGGATGTCGATGCCGGGGGCGAGGCGGCCCGCCGAGTTGGGGACGACCACGTCGGGCGGGCCGCTCAGCCAGAGGTGACGGCCGCCGGACGGGGTCACGACGACCACGGTCGGCGGGATGGTGAACAGGTGCCGCAACGCCAGCTCGCGCAGGGCGGCCGAGGCGTCCGTGCCGGTCTTCACGTCCAGGTCGAGGCCGATCAGATGGTGCGGGGGCAAGCCGCAGGCGATGCCGTACCCGGTCGCCCAGGGCGCCGCGGCGAACAGTTCGCGGATGCGGGCGGGGTCGCTGGAGGCGTCGTAGATCCCATGGCCGAGCCGGCCGCACTCGCCGTGGCAGGGGGAGGGGGCCGGGTCGTCGCGGTGCGGGGAGCGCAGGGCCGGGAGCTTGGTGCGGGACAGGGGGATGACGGCCAGTCCGCGTTCGGCGGCTGACAGGGCGTGTGCGAGGGCCAGCGTCGTGGCCTGCCGGTCGGTGGTGGCCATGCTCCTAGTTTCGTACGTACGTTCGAAAAAGGAAAGAGGGAACGGGTGCGACGCGCCGGGGCGGAGAGGCGGACGGGAAAACACGGGAACGCTTCGGCCCTTGCGGCACCTGGGTTCGAACGCCCCCTTCTGCTCCCGTCCGGGACGGAAGTGACGCAAAGGGGTTTATCGACATGTCATCACGCTTGCGTGCGAATGGTGGCTTCCGGTCTGGTTCGCCGGGGATTCGGTGGGCAACTCTGGACTCGCGACGTCGCGTACCGCACCGGGGTGGTCGGCCGATTCCCCTGGTGGCAGCAGTAATTCTGAAGTCCTGGAGGACAACAACATGGCACGTATCCGTACCGGCCGCGTCATCGCCGCCGTCTCCGCCCTCCCGCTCGCGGCCGCCCTCTTCGCCGGTGTCGCGACGGCGGACAACGGCGCCTTCGCGGACAACGGATCGATCGCGTCCGCCACGGAGGCCGAGCAGGGCCTCCTCGGCAGCGGCGTCGGCGGCGACAACTTCGGCAACGCGGCCACCACCCAGCAGCAGGCCGTCGGTGAGGGGGCCTCCAACCAGAGCAACACCGCCCAGGTCAACGGCACGGAGCCCACGATCGTCAACCAGGGCAACGCCAACACCGCCATCAGCTTCTCCCCGCTGTGGTGGTGAGCTGAGCGGGCCGGTGCGCCGGCATCGGCCCGCGTCCTGTGTGGGTGTGCTTCGTGGGGTGACAAGCGCCTGGGCGGCGGTACTTCGGTACCGCCGCCCAGGCGCTTTCGGCGACTGCGGGGCCTTGACGGAACCACGTATCTGACGGACAGTCAGAAACTGTGAACGGTGAGCCGGAGGTCCACGAGGAGTTCGAGGCGCGCCTGAAGGCCTACGAGGGCCGCCCGGCCGCCGCCACCGGGGTCGGCCGGGACCCTGTCAACGCCCCGATGATCAGGCACTGGTGCGAGGCCATGGGCGACACCAACCCGGCGTACACGGGCCCGGACGCCATCGCTCCCCCCACCATGCTCCAGGCGTGGACCATGGCCGGCCTCTCCCGCCGCCCCGAACGCACGGCGGCCTACGACGAACTCCTCGGCCTGCTCGACGAGTCGGGCCACCACGCGGTCGTCGCCACCGACTGCGAGCAGGAGTACCACCGCCCCCTGCGCCCCGGGGACGAGATCACCTTCGACTCGGTGATCGAGTCGGTGTCGCAGCGCAAGACCACGAAACTGGGACCGGGCTACTTCGTCACCACCCGCACGGACGTCAGGGCGGCCGGCGAACTCGTCGGCACCCACCGCTTCCGCATCCTCAAGTACGCCCCCGCACGCCGGCCGAAAGCGTCGAACGCCCCTGAAGAGCGCCGCCCCCGCCCCGTCGTCAACCGCGACAACGCCGGCTTCTGGGAGGGCGTGGCGCGCCGTGAACTGCTGATCCAGCGCTGCACCGGCTGCGGCACCCTGCGTTTCCCCTGGCTCCCGGGCTGCAACAGCTGCGGCCGGCCGGGCTGGGACACCGTCGAGGCGAGCGGCGAGGGCACGGTCTATTCGTACGTGGTCATGCACCACCCGCCCTTGTCGGCTTTCGAGCCCCCCTTCGCGGTGGGGCTGATCGAGCTCGCGGAGGGGGTGCGGATCATCAGCAACGTGGTGGGGGTGCCGTACGACAAGGTGCGGATCGGCATGCCGGTGCGGCTGGAGTTCCGCCGGTACGACGACGAGCTGGTGCTGCCCGTCTTCCAGGGGGTGACGCGGTGAACCCCGGCGACCGCCTCCCGCCGCTGGAGATCCCGGTCACCCGCACACTCGTCGTCGCCGGGGCGATCGCCTCCCGGGACTACCAGGACGTGCACCACGACCCGGAACTCGCCCGGCAGAAGGGCTCCCCCGACATCTTCATGAACATCCTGACGACCAACGGCCTGGTCGGGCGCTACATCACCGACCACTTCGGGCCCCGGGCGGAGCTGCGCCGGGTGGCGATCCGGCTCGGCGCGCCCAACCACCCCGGGGACACGATGGTGCTGACGGGCACGGTCGAGGAGGTCGACGGGGACACGGCGACCGTCAGGGTCGTCGGCGTGAACGGCCTCGGCGAGCACGTCACGGGCACGGTGACGGTGAGGGTTCCGGCATGAGTCTGAGAGGACGGGACGATCTCGGCGGGCGCGCGGCCGTCGCCGGCATCGGGGCCACCGAGTTCTCCAAGGACTCGGGCCGCAGCGAACTGCGCCTGGCCGTCGAGGCGGTGCGCGCGGCCCTCGCGGACGCGGGGCTGACACCCGCCGACGTGGACGGGATGGTCACGTTCACCATGGACACCAGCCCCGAGATCACCGTCGCCCAGGCGGCCGGCATCGGCGAGCTCTCCTTCTTCTCCCGCGTCCACTACGGCGGCGGCGCGGCCTGCGCCACCGTCCAGCAGGCCGCCCTGGCGATCGCCGCGGGCGCGGCGGACGTGGTCGTCTGCTACCGGGCGTTCAACGAGCGCTCGGGCCGCCGCTTCGGCTCCGGGGTGCGCCACCGGGAGCCGTCGGCGGAGGGCACGGCGCTCGGCTGGGCGCTGCCGTTCGGCCTGCTCACCCCGGCCTCCTGGGTGGCGATGGCGGCCCAGCGCTACCTCCACACGTACGGGCTGACACCCGAGGCCTTCGGGCACGTGGCCGTCGTCGACCGCAAGTACGCGGCGACCAACCCCGCGGCGTACTTCCACGGCCGTCCCATCACCCTCGCCGACCACGCCGCGTCCCGCTGGATCGTCGAGCCGCTGCGGCTGCTGGACTGCTGCCAGGAGACGGACGGCGGTCAGGCGCTCGTCGTCACCTCCGTGGAGCGGGCCCGCGATCTGCCGCACCCGCCGGCCGTGATCGCGGCGGCCGCCCAGGGCGCCGGACGCGCGCAGGAGCAGATGACCAGCTTCTACCGCGACGACCTGACCGGCCTGCCCGAGACGGCGGTGGTGGCCCGGCAGCTGTGGCGGACCTCGGGACTCGCGCCGGCCGACATCGACGTGGGGATCCTCTACGACCACTTCACGCCCTTCGTGCTGATGCAGCTGGAGGAGTTCGGCTTCTGCGGCCCCGGCGAGGCACCGGACTTCGTGGCCGAGGAGCGCCTGCCGCTCAACACGCACGGCGGCCAGCTGGGGGAGGCGTACCTGCACGGGATGAACGGCGTGGCGGAGGCCGTCCGGCAGATCAGGGGGACGGCGGTGAACCGGATACCGGGTGCGCAGCGGGTCCTGGTGACGGCGGGGACGGGCGTGCCCACCTCGGGACTCGTACTGACAGCCGACTCTCAGGGTTGACCCGCAGTACCCCGGGCCCTTCGCTCCACCTACAGGAGGTGCGGGGAACCCCACCCGTACAACCTGAGGGGGACCCCGCTTCGGGACCTGCGGCCGATCCGCTGACGGTGGCCCCGCTCATAGCGTTGAGCCATGACCACACTCGTCTGCACCAGCGCGTCGAAGGCCGCTGCACCAGCGGCGCAGGCTCCTCCGTACCCGTCGTTCTCGTCGTACGTCAGGGCCCGCCAGCCGGTGCTGCTGCGTACCGCCCGCTCGCTCACCGGCAACCCGAGCGACGCGGAGGATCTGTTGCAGACCGCGCTCACCAAGACGTACGTCGCCTGGGAGCGCATCGAGGACCACCGCGCCCTCGACGGCTATGTGCGCCGGGCCCTGCTGAACACGCGGACCTCGCAGTGGCGCAAGCGCAAGGTCGACGAGTTCGCCTGCGAGGAGCTGCCCGAGCCGGATCCGGTGCCCGCCGGTGACGACCCGGCCGAGCAGCAGGCGTTGCGCGACGCTATGTGGCGGGCGATCATGCGGCTGCCGGCCCGGCAGCGGGCGATGGTCGTCCTCAGGTACTACGAGGACCTCAGCGAGGTCCAGACGGCGGAGGTGCTCGGCGTCTCGGTGGGCACGGTGAAGTCGGCCGTCTCCCGTGCGATCAGCAAGCTCCGGGAGGACGCTGAGCTGGGGCTTGTCCGTAGTTGAGCGGACGTGTCGGTCGCCGCTGAGCGGTTCCGTCGGCAGCCGTGACCTGATCGATCACCCGGTCCTAGTGACATACCACGCGGTATGTGCGCAGAATCAGCGCAACCTTTACCACCGCGCAGGCAATGTCGCCCCGGGAGGACGCCGTGCTGAGCACCATGCAGGACGTACCGCTGCTGATCTCGAGAATCCTGACCCACGGGTCGACGATCCACGGGACATCGCAGGTGACCACCTGGACCGGGGAGGACGAGCCGCACCGCCGCTCCTTCGCCGAGATCGGCGCCCGCGCCGCCCAGCTGGCACACGCCCTGCGCGAGGACCTCGGCGTCGCCGGTGACGACCGGGTCGCCACCCTGATGTGGAACAACGCGGAGCACGTGGAGGCCTACTTCGCGATCCCCTCCATGGGCGCGGTCCTCCACACCCTGAACCTCCGGCTCCCGCCCGAGCAGCTGGCCTGGATCGTCAACCACGCGGCCGACCGCGTGATCATCGCCAACGGCTCGCTGCTCCCCCTGCTCGCCCCGCTGCTCCCGCACCTGAAGACGGTCGAGCACGTGGTCGTCTCCGGCCCCGGGGACCGCTCCCTGCTCGCGGACGCGACCGCGCGGGTCCACGAGTACGAGGACCTGATCGCCGGGAAGCCCACCTCGTACGACTGGCCCGAGCTGGACGAACGCCAGGCCGCCTCCATGTGCTACACCTCCGGCACCACCGGCGACCCCAAGGGCGTGGTCTACAGCCACCGCTCCATCTATCTGCACTCCATGCAGGTCAACATGGCCCAGTCGATGGGCCTGACCGACGAGGACACCTCGCTGGCCGTGGTGCCGCAGTTCCATGTGAACGCGTGGGGGCTGCCGCACGCGACCTTCATGACCGGCGTGAACATGCTGATGCCGGACCGCTTCCTCCAGCCGGCCCCGCTCGCCGCGATGATCGAGAGCGAGAGGCCGACCCACGCCGCCGCCGTCCCGACCATCTGGCAGGGTCTGCTCGGCGAGCTGACCGCGCACCCCCGCGACGTCTCCTCCCTCACCCAGGTCACCATCGGCGGCTCGGCCTGCCCGCCGGCCCTCATGGAGGCCTTCGACAAGCTGGGCATGCGGGTCTGCCACGCCTGGGGCATGACGGAGACGTCCCCGCTCGGCACGATCGCCCGTCCCCCGGCCGGAGTGGCCGGCACGGAGGAGGAGTTCGCCTACCGCCTCACCCAGGGCCGCTTCCCGGCCGGTGTCGAGGCCCGGCTGACCGGCCCGGGCGGCGAACGCCTCCCCTGGGACGGCGAGTCGGCCGGTGAGCTGGAGGTGCGCGGCCCGTGGATCGCCGGCGCCTACTACAACGGCCAGGGCGCCGACCCGCTCCGCCCCGCCGACAAGTTCAGCGAGGACGGCTGGCTCAAGACGGGCGACGTCGGGACGATCTCCGCCGACGGCTACCTCACCCTCACCGACCGGGCCAAGGACGTCATCAAGTCCGGCGGCGAGTGGATCTCGTCGGTGGAGCTGGAGAACGCCCTCATGTCCCACCCCGAGGTGGCCGAGGCGGCCGTCGTCGCCGTCCCCGACGAGAAGTGGGGCGAGCGCCCCCTGGCCACGGTCGTCCTCAAGGAGGGCTCCACCGCCACCTTCGAGACCCTGCGCGCCTTCCTCGCCGAAGACGGCGGCATCGCCAAGTGGCAGCTCCCGGAGCGCTGGACGGTCATCGAGGCGGTGCCGAAGACGAGCGTCGGCAAGTTCGACAAGAAGGTGCTGCGCAGGCAGTACGCGGAGGGGGAGCTGGACGTGACGCGGCTCTGAGCCCGTGGCACACCCGGGAGGCCTGACCGCCGTCACCGCCGTACGGCGGTCAGCCCCCACCCCAGCACCAGCCACAGGCCCGCCACCCCGCACACGCCGCCCCAGCCGAAGTGGCTGAAGGCGAACCCGGCGAGGGCCGAGGCGCCTGCGCCGCCCGCGAACCCGGCGACGACATAGGCGGTGTTGGCGGTGGCCGGGGTGGAGGTGGTGGTCAGGGCGAGGGTCTGGTTGGCGACGTGGGACGCGACGAGCGCCGCGTGGATCAGCACGGCGGCGGCGAACAGCGCCCCCAGCACCTGCCCGCCCAGCCAGAACAGCGGCACGGACACGGCGGCGAGCAGGTACGCGGACCGCACGACACGCGCCGCCCCGAACCGGTCCACGAGCCCGCCGGCCAGCGGCGCCACCGCACTCGCCGTCAGCCCGAACAGCCCGAAGAGCCCGGCCGTCGCCGTGGACAGCCCGTACTCCGGCCCGGTCAGCAGCAGGGCGAGCGAGGTCCACAGCGCGCTCCACGCCCCGAACATCCCGGCCTGCCGCAGGCAGGCGCGCCACAGGTCGGGCGAGTGGCGCAGCACCGCGGGCAGCGCGGCGAGCCCGGCGAACAGCGGGCCCTCCCGCCGCCGCTGTGACGGCAGGACCAGGGCGGTCGCGAGCCCCAGGACGAGGGTGAGCACGGCCGCGCCCGCGAACACCCACCGCCACCCGAAGGCCTGCCCGGCCAGTCCGCCCAGCACCCGGGCGGCGACGATGCCGGTGAACAGGCCCGCGATGACGGCCGCGACATGGCGGCCACGCCGCTCGGCCGGGGCGCGTTCGGCGACCAGCGGGACGAGCAGCTGCGGGATCACGGTCGCGGCCGAGGCGACGAACACGGCGACCGCGAGGGCGGTGACCCCCGGGGCGGCCGCGCTGGCGGCCAGCGCGGCGGTCGTGACGAGCGTGAGTCCGCCGACCAGCCGGCGCCGGTTCACGCTGTCGCCGATCGGGGCGAAGAAGAGCAGGCCGACCGCGTAGCCGAGCTGCGCGACCGAGGCGATCCAGGCGACGGCCGAGGGCGCCGAGCCGAAGTCGCGGGCCATGAGCGAGAGCAGGGGGGCGGCCAGGTAGATGTTGGCGGCGGTGACCGCGCTGCACACGGCGATCAGGGTGAGGAAGACACCGGGGCCGGGAGTACGCGCCTCGCGGGCGGGGGCGGTGCCGACCGGGCGGGACGTGGTCGTGGCGGTGGTGGCTGACGGCATGGGAGGAGGACTCCTTGGAGTCGGCTCTAGCAACTAACTGGTTGGTTGGATGATGAGGAAACAGTGTGGGGCGCCCTTCGATTCCCTGTCAACCAAACAGTTGGTTACTTGGCGCGCTACCCTCTCCCCCATGGGAGCAGCAAGGGACCCCGAGGCCACCAAGGCCCGGATCTTCGAGGCGGCGGTCGCCGAGTTCGCCCGGCACGGCATCGCCGGCGCCCGCATCGACCGCATCGCCGCCGAGGCGAAGGCCAACAAGCAGTTGATCTACGCCTACTTCGGCAACAAGGCGGAGCTGTTCGCGATCGTCCTCGAGAAGAAGATGCTCCATCTCGCCGAGGCCGTCCCCGTCGACCCGGACGACATCGAGGGCTGGGTCGACCGCCTGATGGACTACCACTCCGCCCACCCGGAGCTGCTGCGCCTGCTCTTCTGGGAGGGCCTGGAGTACGGCACCGACGAACTGCCCCACGAGTCCGACCGCCAGGAGCACTACGCCCGCAAGGTCGCCGCCCTCCAGGACGGCCAGGACCGCGGAGTCGTCACCGACGCCATCCCGGCGGCCGACCTGCTGTTCCTGCTGACGGCCCTGGCCAACTGGACCGTGGTCGTGCCGCAGATGCGGCGCATCCTGGTCGGGGGCCAGGAGCCCGACCAGGACCGCCTGCGCAGCTCGGTCAAGGAGGCGGCGCGCCGCCTCACGGCCCGGTAGGACCAGCCAGGTAGGACCGGCCAGGCAGAACCAGCCAGGCAGTCCCTAGTTGGTCCCGATCCGGGAGAGCAGCTCGACGATCCGGGTCTGCACCTCGCCGCTGGTGGACCGCTCCGCGAGGAACAGCACCGTTTCGCCGGAGGCCAGCCGCGGCAGGTCGGCCTGGTCGACGGCGGCCGTGTAGACGACGAGCGGGGTGCGGTTGAGCTGCCCGTTCGCGCGCAGCCAGTCCACGATCCCAGCCTGCCGCCGGTGCACCTGCATCAGGTCCATCACGACCAGGTTCGGCCGGAACTGCCCCGCCAGCGTCACCGCGTCGGCGTCACTCGCCGCCCGCGCGACCTGCATCCCGCGCCGCTCCAGTGTCGCCGTCAGCGCGAGCGCGATCTCCGCGTGCTCCTCGATCAGCAGCACGCGCGGCGGGTGCTGCTCACTGTCGCGCGGCGCCAGCGCCTTCAGCAGGACGGCGGGATCGGCACCGTACGCCGCGTCCCGCGAGGCCTGCCCGAGTCCGGCCGTGACCAGGACGGGCACCTCGGCGGCGACCGCGGCCTGCCGCAGCGACTGCAACGCCGTACGCGTGATCGGCCCGGTCAGCGGGTCGACGAACAGCGCCGCCGGGAAAGCGGCGATCTGCGCGTCGACCTCCTCGCGCGAGTTCACGATCACGGGCCGGTAGCCGCGGTCGCTCAGCGCCTGCGAGGTGCTGACGTCCGGCGCCGGCCACACCAGCAGCCGCCGCGGGTTGTCCAGCGGCTCCGGCGGCAGCTCGTCGTCCATCGGCTGCGGCCGGGGAGGATCGGCCACCTCGACGGCACCGCCGGGCCCGTCCAGCGGCTCCGGCCCCTCGGCGGCGTTCTCGTCCGGCGCGCCTATGGCGTACGACCGTCCGCCGCCCTCGGTCATCTGCGCGAGCCGCGACTGACCGGCGAGGGACGGCTGCGCCGGGACGGGCGCGGGGGCCGGGGCGGGCGCGGGGGCCGGGGCGGTGCCCTGTGCGGTGCCTTGCGCGGTGCCTTGTGCGGGAGTCGGCTCGGCCGTCGGATGCGGGCGCGCGGCGTGCTCCGGGCGGGGCGCGGGTTCCTGGCGGGAGGCCTGTTCGGGCCGCCCGCTCCCTTCCGTCCGCGTGGCCGGGTCGGGCGGTGTGCCGAGCTTGCGGCGCCGGCCCGATCCGCCCGACTGGTGCGGGGGCGGCGTCGCCGACGACTGGGGCGCGGGCACGCCCGGCATCTGCGGGGCGGAACCGGCCGGACGGGCGGCGGGCATGCCCGACGGCTGCTGCACCTGAGCCGCCTGCCGGTTGAACGGCACACCCTGGCCCAGCGTCCGCACGCTGATCGCCCGCCCCTGCGTGGAATTCGGGTCGACGGGCGCGGCCGCCTCCGCGGGCAACGGCTGAGCCGCGCGATGCGCCTGCGCCGCGCCCTCCGGGGGCAACGGGGTGCCGGGGGCCGGGGTGTGGGTCTGGGGGGCCGGAGCCGCGGCCTGGGCCTGCGCCTGGCCCGCGGGGGTGCCGCTCGGGCGTACGGGATGGGCGGTGCCGTTGGGGGCCACGGACTGTGCCGGCTGTGCCCCGCCGTTCGGCGGCACGGACTGCGCCGCACCGTTCGGCGGCACGGCGACACCGGCTCCCGAGCTGTCGTCGGCGGCGGGCCAGGGCTGTGGCTGGGGGGCGGGGGCGCCTTGGGCAGGGGCAGGGGCCGGGGCTCCGGGTGCGGCGGTGCCCGGGGCAGGGGTTCCCTGAGCCGGGGTGCCCTGTCCGGGCGCGGCCTCGGCGGGCAGCGGCTGACCGGCGGAGGGCTGCTGCTCCGGCGCGGCGACACCCTGCTGCGGCAGGGGCTGTGCACCGAGGGGCTGGTTCGGGGACACGGGCTGAAGCGCCTGCCCCGGGAGGGCCGCGGCCTGCACGCTGTGCCCGAGACCGCCCGGGGCGGGGACGGACACGCCCTGCGGGGGTACGGCGACGCCCTGCGGTTGGGGGACGGTCCCCTGCGGGACGTTCCCCTGGGGATGCACGGCGTTGGCTTGTGGGTGAGCGGCGTTGCCCTGCGCCGGAACCGCCACGCCCTGCGGCGGCACGGCCGTACCGGGAGCGACCTGCCCGGCGGCCACCCCGGCCTGGCCCACCGGAACCTGACCGGTGACGTCCTGCTGCGCGGGAACTCCCTGGGCGTCAACCCCCTGCACGGACGCCGGGGGCACGGAACCGGCCGGCACAGGAGCCTGCTGTCCGGCGCCCTGCACCGGCGCACCGGCCACCGCACCCGCCGCCGTACCCGGCGCCTGCGCTCCGGCCCCGTCGGCCGGCTGAGCCGCCACGGCCCGCCGCCGACGCCCGGTCGGCGCACTCGTGGGATGCGGCTGGGGCGGAGTGTGATCGGCGGACTGGTCGTGCGGGACGGCGTCGTGCCGCCCCTCCTCGGCCACCCCGGCACCGGCGGCAGCCGAACCGTGAACCGCCACACCCCCGTGCGCACCCTGGTCCGGCACCTGCCCGTGACCGGGCACCTGTCCCTGACCGGGGACACCACCTGGGGCGACCTGCTGCCCCTGCTCGGAGGGACCGGACGGGCCGGACGGGCCCGACGGGCCAACCGGGTCGACGACCGGGGCCTGATCCGCCTCGGCCGGCGGCAGGGCGAACACGGGACGCGGCCCCGCCGCGGCCTCCTGCGCGGCCGCCCGCTCGGCGGCGGCAGCCAGCGCCCGCCGCCGACGCCCGGTCGGCTGCGAAGTCTGACCTTGGGCCGGATCGGAGGCCCCGGCCCCGGCCGCGGCCTCGCCGGACGGCGCGGGCAGCGCAGGCGGCAGCGCGTGCTGCTCACCGGGCTCACGCCGGGCCCGCCGCCCGGAGGGCGCGGGCACGCCCTGCGGCGGAACGGTCCCGCCCAGCCCCGTACCCGAGGCGGCGGTCCCCGCCGCATGCTCGGCGGCCGTGACGACGGCCCCTTCGGCGACACCCTGGACGGCACCCCCGACGGGCAGGGCCGGCACCGCACCGGCGTCCTCGGCCGCACGTCGCCGCCGCCCGGTACCGCCCGACGCGGGCGCACCCTCACCGGAAGCCTGCGCGGGAAGGGCGGCCGGTTCCCCGGCGGCCCGCCTCCGCCGCCGCCCGGTGGGCTCACCCTCAGCCGGGACATCACCGTCCAGGAAGGCATCGGTGGTGGCCCGCCGCGCCCGGCGCCGCCCCCCGGCAGAAGTCTGCCCACCGAACGTCTGCCCATCGGCCGTCTGCCCGTCATCGGCAGCGGCGTCGACCGCCTGGGCGCCGTCCGCATCCGCATCCGCATGCGCGGCAACGGCCCCGGCCCCGCCCCCGATCGGCACTTCGAGGACGTACGCGTTACCGCTCATCCCCGGCACTTCATGCGTCTGGAGCACGCCGCCGTGGGCCCGGACGATCCCGCGGACGATGGGCTCGTGCACGGTGTCGCCGCCGGCGTACGGCCCGCGCACCTCGATGCGTACGACCTCGCCGCGCTGCGCCGCCGCCACCACGACGGTGTTGTCCAGGTAACCGCCCGCCGACACGGGCGTGTTGCCGGTCGCGTCGACCCCCGCCACGTCCGCGACCAGATGCGCGAGGGCGGTGGCGAGCAGCCGGGGATCGACCTCGGCCTCGATGGGCGGCGCGTGCACGGCGAACTGGACCCGCCCGGGACCGATGAGCTCGACGGCCCCGTCGACACCGGCGGCGACGACGGCGTCCAGCATCACCTTCGTACGGGAGATGCCCTCGCTGCCCGTGTCGAGCCGCTGGTAGCCGAGGACGTTGTCGATGAGGGTGGTGATGCGCGAATAGCCGGCGGACAGGTGGTGCAGCACCTGGTTGGCCTCGGGCCACAGCTGCCCGGCGTCATCCGCCGCCAGCGCGGCCAGCTCGCGCCGCAGCTCCTCCAGCGGCCCGCGCAGGGACCGCCCGAGCAGGGTCAGCAACTGCTCGTGCCGCGCGGCGAGCGCCTCGTACCGGTCCTTCTCCCGCTCCCCGAGGGCGGCGTACCGGTCCTCGTTCGCGCCGAGCTCCTCGGCGTGCCGCTCGTGCAGCTCCTCCAGCTCGGTGACGTGCTGCTGGCGCAGCGCGGTCAGCTCGGAGGCGTGCTCCTCGGCGATCCGCTCCAGCTCTTCCTCGTGGCGCTTCTGAGCCGCCTCCTTCTCCTCGACGACGGCGTCGTACGGCCGCCGGTCGGTGAAGGTCATCACGGCGCCGACGAGCTGGTCGCCGTCGCGCACGGGCGCGGTCGTCAGGTCGACCGGCACCTTGCCGCCGTCCTTGGCGTACAGCACCTGCCCGCGCACCCGGTGCTTGCGCCCGGAGCGCAGGGTGTCGGCGAGCGGCGACTCCTCGTACGGGAACGGCGATCCGTCGGCGCGCGAGTGCAGCACGAGATCGTGCAGTGCGCGCCCGCCGAGATCGCTGGCCCGGAAACCCAGTATCTGAGCGGCGGCCGGATTGACGAGCACGATCCGCCCGTCGGTGTCGGTCCCGACGACGCCCTCGGACGCGGCCCGCAGGATCATCTCGGTCTGCCGCTGCGACCGCGCCAGCTCGGCCTCGGTGTCGACGGTCCCGGTCAGGTCCCTCACGACGAGCATGAGCAGCTCGTCCCCGCTGTACCCGTATCCGTCGTAGGCCTGCTGCCCGTTCTCCAGATTCGCACTGGTGACCTCGACGGGGAACTCGGTCCCGTCCGTCCTGCGCGCGATCATCCGGGTCGGCTTGGTCCGGGCCTGCGGATCGAGGTGCTCCGGCCGCCGCATGGACCCAGGGATGAGCTTGGAGTCGAACTGCGGCAGCAGGTCGAGCAGCCCGCGCCCCACCAGAGCGGTCCCCGGCGTCTCGAAGGCTTCCAGGGCGATGGTGTTCGCGTTGACGACCGTCCCGTTGGCATTGACCAGCACCAACGCGTCGGGGAGAGCGTCCAGTATGGCTGCGAGGCGAGCAGCGCCTCGGGATGGCCTGCTGCTCACGAGACGCTTCCTCCCTGTTACCGCACCTTGCCGACCGCTCGGGCCATCTTGCCAACCGTCCCGCGGCGTGTCACGCGAGGGAGTCTAAGGGCTGTGGTTGCGCTCGCGACGCCGGATGAGAGCGAGGTCGCACGAGGAAGTGACCCCGAACTGACGACCGAGTAAGCGGAAACGCCCGTCCTCCTGCAAGGACGTCGCGGGACCTTCGCGGGACCTTTACGAGGGCAGTGTTTCTGTACCTTTTCGCCCGGGTGGCCGAATGGGGCCGTGAGGTGGCCGGATAGGGGCGAGTGCGGCGACACGGGGCGGAACCGTCACGGGCTTCCCTCAGGGGTGTTTCTCGGACGTCATGTCCGGCAGCAGCGGCACGAGCCGGTCCCAGCGGGCGATCCCGCAGCCGTCACGGCGGTCGTACGTGGCGTCCACGGGCCGTCCGGCCCAGGTGCCGGTGACGTGCGCGGTGGCCGGCCCGCCGTACTGCATGGTGCAGAAGCCGCCTTCCGGGGAGGGTGCGAAGACGTCCTTCCCCCACCGCGTGTCCCGCTCCAGGGCGGCACAGGCTCCGCGCGGGTCGGGATGACTGCCGCCGTCGGGCCCGCAGTACAGCTCGTACGTCCCGTCGACCTCACCGCCCGCGTTCCGCACGGCGACGGTGAGATGGTCCCGCTCCGGTCCCTGGCCCGCCGTGAGCCGGACCGGGGACGGCCCGGCCTGGCCGTACGCGGCCGGGGACACCGCGGCCAGCGACCCGAAGGCGGCGACGGAGGCGGCGGCACCGACGACGAGCCGCCGCAGACGGGGACGGGCGGTGACTGAGTTCTGCGAGGCGACGGAGACCGGCGAGGTCCGGGACGCGTTTCCGGGGACACCCCGGCGCATGGCATGCGACATCGACATGACCTGACTAACGCGGCGCGGCCCACTACGTTGCGCGCCGGTCGGCGGCGCCGCACGACTCCACCGCACACCCACCCGCCCCCGCACCCCCGATACAGGCTGGCTGCAGGGGCCGCACAAGGCCTTTGCCCTGCGACCTTCCCGCCTAGTACCGTAGGGGTCGATTGGTGACAGCACGCTCGACTGTGTCATCATCGGCACGCACCGACTCGCGCTCGCGCGGGCGGATGTGCACTGGAGGCGTCGCCTAGTCCGGTCTATGGCGCCGCACTGCTAATGCGGTTTGGGCCTTAAAGCCCATCGAGGGTTCAAATCCCTCCGCCTCCGCACTCTGACCAGGGAGTTCGGCCCCACGCGGCTGAACTCCCTGAGTCGCTTTCAAGGCGTCTTCACCGGCCGGCCCCGAACAGCCCCTCCACGATCCGCCGCAGCACCGCCTCCTCCTGGCCGGCGGCTTCCGCCCGCTCGTACTCGGTGAGCGCGAGACCGGCCAGAGCGAACTCCTCAGTCAGTGCCCGCACCGCCCCGACCAGCTCCTCCACGCCGAGCCCGCCCGGCTCGGGCGTACCGACGGCCGGGAACACCGCCGGGTCCAGGACGTCGAGGTCGATGTGGACGTACACCGCCTCGGCGCCGGTGGCGCGCACGGCAGCGAGGAGAGGCCCTGGTCCCGCCAGCTGCTCGACGCCGAGGTGCCGTATGCCGCGGCTCTCGACAAGGGCCTGCTCACCCGGGTCCAGCGATCGCGCGCCCGCCAGCACGACGCGGTCGGCCGCCAGGCTCCGCGCGGGCCGCAGACCCTCCGGCCCGTCGCCGATGAGGGCGCGCAGCACCATGCCGTGGAAGGCTCCGGAAGGCGACGACTCGGGGGTGTTGAGGTCCCCGTGCGCGTCGAACCACACCACCGTCAGCCGGTCCCCGAACGCGGAGAGCGCGGCCTCGACCGGCGCGAGGTCGACCCCGCAGTCGCCACCGACGGTCACGGTCGGCTCGCCGGCCGGAACCTCGGCCAAGGCCGCGCGCACCGCCAGCAGATGGCGCTCCAGCACATCCGCGCTCCGCACGCCGCCCCGCGCCTCGCCGACGCCGTCATCGATCGCGACCGTCCGCCGTCGACCCGCGGGTACCAACCCGGCGAGCCAGGCGGCCCCACCGGGCAACCGACGGGCCGTAGGAGCCCCCGACCCCTGCCACTGCGCCACCTCAAGCACCACCGGACCGCCCACGAAGGCTCCCCTCCACCACACCGGTCACGAAGCCCCGTCTGAGGTCATTTACGCAGGTCACAAGGGGTATGGCAAACGGATTTCACATGGCGGCGGCAGTCATGTAATGTTCTTCCTGTCGCCGCGAGCGAGCCGCAAGGCCCGGGAGCGGCGAAAAAACAAAACAAGCACTCGTAGCTTAACGGATAGAGCATCTGACTACGGATCAGAAGGTTGCAGGTTCGAATCCTGCCGAGTGCACACTGATCAGGAGCCCCGGAGAGATCCGGGGCTCCTGGCGTTTGGGCCGATTCGCCGGCTAGTTCAGATTCTTCAGCCGCATCCCCGGCTCTCGGCGATACGGAGTGCGTCCGCCAGCGCTTCGGTCAGGCGCTCGGCGAGAAAGCGGAGTTCTCCGGGCGGGGTGTCCGGCAGCATGTTGTGGGAGTGAGCGAGAAGTTCGTTGCCCATGCCGAGCTGGATCGACTCCGTGACGTCGGCCAGCCGGGACACCGGTCCGCCAAGGTCATCGGTGATCAGGTAGCAGCGCTTGCCCTCACCGCCCGCCCAAGGGAGCAGACGAAGATCGTTCGGCATCACGCCGCCTCCAGCTTGTGGATCCAGTGCGGGCCAACGGTCGCCTCCTGGCCCAGGGCGGTGGCTGCCAGTTCGCGTCGGCGCTGCTCGTGGGCGGTCACGTACGGACGTACCGACCTCACTGCGGTGGCGTCGAGAGGACTGTCGTCCAGCGCATACGGACTGCGTGGCAGCGGTGGCCTGGACGCCCGGGGGACGTCGGTCGGCAAGGCCGATGCGGGAGGCTTCGAGGGCATGTCCGCACCGCGCCCTCCCTTCAGTAAGAGGGAAATCCAGGCGGTAAGGAGGCGGATAAGGTCGGTCACGTCGTCAGCTCCGATCGGTTTGGCTGGTGGCCGCGCCCCCGGACGGCGGCATCCGTCGCGGGGGTCCTTCGTACGTACCTGCATCGCGGTATACCGCAGTCTACTGCGGTCGCGCGGTCTACCGCAGAGTTTTAGCGTCCACCGCATGAGCCCTGAGCTTGACCGCACCCGTCCCGTCTGGCGCCAGGTCGCCGCAACCATCGCCACCCGCATCGCTGACGGCGAGTACCCGGTCGGTGCTCGTGTCCCCTCCGTCGTCGAGTTGTCTGCCGAGTTCGGCATCGCCAGTTCGACGGCACAGAAGGCGCTCGCCCATCTCAAGACGGAGGGACTCATCCGAGCCGAGGTCGGCCTGGGCTCGTTCGTCGCCGAGAGGCCCGTGGAAGCCGACGTCGAGAAAGACGCGTAGGCACGGAGACCGAGCCCATCCCTGCGGTGCACGACGAATCGGCGCTTGCGGGTCAGCCAAGGGCTTTGGCCACTTCATAAATGGTGGGCCTGTCCTCGGGCGCATGGCTGAGCATGGCGTCGATCAGTTCGCCAAGCTGACCAGGTGCCTTGACGGGGCGGCGTCTGCCGTTGGCAACGGCCTCTCTCTGGACGGGGCGTGGAGCGTCGTCCGGGTACTCGACGGCCCGCCAACCGGTCGCCGAGATGAGCAGGCAGGCGCCGAGGGCGTAGATGTCGGCTTCCGGCGTGGGCTCGGCTTCACCAGCGGTGAGCACGCTGCGCGCAATCTCCGGTGCTTCGTAGTGGACGAGGCAGCCGCGGAACGGGAAGTCGTACCCCTCGGGAACGTGCCCACCTCGGGCCAGAGCCAGATCGATGAGATGCGTCCGCTCCGGCCCGACGATGAAGTGCGCGGGCTGTACGTCGCCGTGGGCCCAGCCCTTGGCGTGCAGTTCGGCCAGCGCCTCGACACAGCCCAGCGCCACGCTGGAGTGCGGTGCGACGGACGAGCCTTTGCTACGGCAGGGCTCCCACAGGCGGTACAGCTCCGGCCCTTCATGCCACGGCTGGAAGTTCCACGTCCCGTGCTCCCATTCTCCGTACGCGAAGTCGTCGAATCCGAGGCGATGCATCACGGCACCCTCGCGTGCGGGCGCGAGGGCGGTCCAGGGCTGGGCGGACCAGTCGGCCGTAGCCGCGATCGGATAGCCGACCTTGACGGCGTAGTGACCTCGATGGCTCTGCACCTCCCAGACCATGGAGCCCCGGCGGTTCAGGACGAGGCGCTGAGACGTGGGCATGAGGGCGTCGAGCACCACGATCGGCAGTTCAGAGGGTGAGCCGGACAACGTCTGTTCTCCTTCCGAGCGAACGCGGCCGACCACGAGTCGAGGCCGGCCGCGCCGCTTCTGTCGTGTTGCTACGCCTGGCCGTACGGGCGGCCGCAGTCGGAGTCGCACTGGGCGAGGTTCGTGCCGTTCACGGTCCACAGGTCGTCGAAGACCATGAAGCCCGCCGTCTTCATGGCGCGTGCCGCAGCGGCGACCTGCTTCGGGTCGCGGGCCCCGCCGCCGGGCTTCGGGTTGTGGTGCAGGAAGCGGCCCGCGTACCGCTCGCACAGCTCGGCGTACTCCTTCGTGTGCAGGATGAGCGCGTGGAGGCCGAGGGCCACGTCGTCGGACAGGACCATGGGGACGATCGCGGTGGCCGCGGTGACCACGAAGGCGACGGGGCTTGTGCCAGGGCCGGCCCCGCTTGCCCCGCACCGACGGCAGGCCGCCGACCAGTGGCAGCAGCTGGGTGACAGCGTTACGGTGTCCGCCGGTCAGCGACACCGGCAGCGGGACGCCGTGCGCGTCGGTCAGCACGTGGTGCTTGGAGCCCGGCCGCGCACGGCCAACCGGACTCGGCCGACTTTTGGCCAGAAGTCGAGGCGGTCCGCCGCCCACAACCAGTCATCGCGGCTCGCGGGATCCCCTGGGCCGAGTCACCTCACGAGATCACTTCGTTGAGAAAACCTCAATGACCTGATTACCTGCCTGACTGACCCACCAGGCCGCGTGCACCGTGGTGCCGACGCTCATCCGAGCTGATCACCTTGAGTCATGGTCAGCAGTTCGGGGGCATCGGAGGGGACGGTCCAGCGCTGGTTTCCGGATTCCGCGTCAAGTGCGGTCACGCCGTCGGAGCTCCCTACGTACACCTTGCCGTCGGCGATGATCGGGGGGCTTGCGCTGTCGCCGAGGCTGCGGTCCCAGCGCTTGGCGCCGTTTTTGGCATCCAGGGCTACGACGTCTCGGCCGCTGACGTAGACGGAACCGTCGATGACCACGGCATGAGCGGCATCTCGTGTGGGGTGGCTCCACCGCTTCTTGCCGGTGCCCGCGTCCAGCGCGACTACTTCACTGTTGCTGAGCGCGTATACCGTGCCGTCGGCGACCACGGGAGAGGTCGTGAGCTTCTTGGGATAGGCCCAGAGCTTGTTGCCGGTCTTACCGTCCAGCGCGGTCAGTGATGCGTCGTTGAGGTACACGGTTCCGTCGGCGACGACGGGATCACCGGCTTCGTAAGTTCTGGGGTAGCTCCACCGCTTGGTGCCGCTTTGTGCATCCAACGCGACCCACTCAAGCCCGTTTGACCACCAATTGTTATAGGAGGCGTAGACCATGCCGTTGTCCGCCGCCAAGCTGTGCACCCAGCCCTCGTAACTCCAGCGCTTCTCTCCGGTGTCCACATCCAGTGCAAACAGGGCGAACACTCCACCGGAGTAGACGTTCTTCCCGTCGGTCACCGGAGGGGCGTCGGATTCCCCTGTGGGGTAACTCCAGCGTTCCTTGCCTGTGGTCGCATCCACTGCAGTGAGACCGGCGGGGATGCTTGCCCCCTCCTCAGCGCCGAGGGGCAGGGGATCAGGGACCTCGTCCGTCCGGCCTGGCACTTCGTCGTCGACGACGTACAGCATGTCGTTGGCGACCATGGCAATCGGCTCCTGCGGCCCGGTGGAGCGGTCCCAGCGCTTCCTGCCGGTGGCAGCATCCAGCGCCTCCACGCGCCACCCATAAGCGGGCCCGGTACTCACGTAGAGGGTGCCGTCGGCCGACCCCAGATCAGGGTTGCCGTCATCGTGCCTGACGGTGGCATGGGTCCAGTGCTCCTTGCCGGTGACTGCATCCAGCGCATGCAACGTGCCGTCACCCCAGGCGTACAACGTCGTCCGGGAGCGTGCCTGAGCAGGGCGGTCATCCTCTGTAACAGGGCCGTTCGGCGTTGACCGGGAACGGTCTGGAAGCCAACTCGATTCCTTCAGCCAGGGGACGCCGAACAGCAGAGCCGATCCGGCACTCAGCGAGACCAAGGTGGCCATGGCGATTCTGCGAGCGGAACGTTGTACGCGCTTGCTGTGTGGCCGCGTCCGCGAAGAACCCGGGACGGATCCGCCCGCCCGGTCCCGGTGGGCTGTCGGCCTCGCCGGCGCTGCCTTGGGCGCGGGCCCTGGTGACCTGTGGCTGTGGTGGTCGCCCGTCGCATCAGCCAGGAGGCGTGGCGAGTCACGTGCCGGCCGATAGCCGGCCTCCGGCCTGCCGCCATCGCTTTCCTGCCGGTCGGTGGAGATGTCTGAGCGTTCCAGGGCGCCAGGGGCGTAAGGGCCGTCCGCCTTCATGGCGATGACCGGAGGGTTGTTCAGGCTTGCGCGGGGCGATGCCCTTCCGGGCGCGGGGTAGGCCCGGGCGTCCTTGCTGGTGTCGAAGACGGCGTCGGTCTGGCGGAGGTGAAGGCTCAGCTCATCGGGATTGTCCGCGGTGTCTGCGGACACGGCTCCCTTACCGCAGCCTGCGGCGTTGCTGCTGCTTGTTGGCCTGTCCGCGCTGTCCGCAATTTCGCCGCGGACAATCTTGGGGCCGTGATCAGGGCCAGCGTCGTCGGTGTGGTCAAGGCCGATCTGCTCGCGCAGCTGCGACAGCTCCTGGGCATGGGCAGCGAGCTCATCGTCGGCCTGGTCCAGGATCACGTCGTACTCATACAGCGGCACCACAGGGCTGGACTCGGGCTCCGCGGCAGGTGCCTCGGGCTCGTCACCGTATGCGCGCTGCTGAGATGCTTCCAGAGCGCGGCGGTACTGCTCGGCGAGCTGCTGGGCGGCGACGCGGATCTGCTCCGCCTCCTCCCGCTTACGCCGTGCCCTGGCCACGCGCTCGTCGGCCTGCTTGTTGCGCTGCTCAAGCTCGACCAGATGCTGGCCGATCTCCGCCAGGACCTCGGTGCGGGCCTCCTCCTGGGCACGGTCGCGCTGTTCTTCCAGGCTGCGGCACTGCTCCTTCAACTCACTCATCATGCCCAGCAACCGGAAGATCAGCTGGGACATGAGCATGACGGTCTGTTGCGCCTGTAGCTGTCCCTTGCGGGCATCATCGAGGCGGATGTGCAGCTCCATCGCCGACCCTCGGTCCTGCGGGGGCGGTAGCTGCGTTTTGCCCATCGCCGCCTGCTCAGCCGCGGCCAGCCGCCGCCGCCCCTCGGTGCGCGTGGCCTCGCGCAGCCCCGGCTCCCGGACGAGTGCGTTCACCAGCTCCTCGAGGAGGTAGCTGGGGATGAGCTTGCGCCCTCTGCGGAATTCGCTCCACTGGCTACGCCCGAACGTGAAGCGCTCCTCCAACTGCCGCACGGTCAGGGGATGGGTGAGCTTCCGCAACCATGCCGCGAGCTCATTCGCCTGAGGGGTGTCGCCGTCCAGCGGCTTCGGGGGCTGTCCCGATCGCGACACGCTCTTGGTCCTTCTGTCCGCGGACGACCCAGGGGTTGTCCGTCCTGTTCCTGCAGGGACATGTCTTGGGGAGGCGGACAATCTCACCATTTCCCACGCTGTTCTCCAAGTTGCCTGATCAGAACGGAAATTGGAGATCTGCTATGCGTCGTACCACGTGGGCCTACGCTGTAGCCGCTGTACTCGTCGTCGCCCTGCAGTCGGGCTGGGACCCGGCTGAGATCCGCAACCTCGCGGTGGCGATGCTGGTCCTGATCGCCTTGATCTACGCGGCGCGCAGCGGACGCGAGTAGCCACCGCGCGGAATCCTCGCCCCTCGATGACGGCCCCAGGGTTCTCGCGGTACCCCCCGGCCGCGGGTCGCGGCGGGGCTCTTACGCGGCACCGGTGATGGGTCACACCCCGGCTCGGACGGTGGCCGTCGCCTGGGCGAGCACGCCGACGCCCACCGCGCGGGCCTCGCAGTTGTTGTGGCGACCCGCGCGCCGCCCCGGCCGGAACTCGTCCAGCAGCCGAACGCCGTCGACTGCTGGACGGCCAGGGGGTCAGTGGCCTCTGTCAGTGTGGCCACCGATCGGGTGTCTGCGACGGTGTCCGCAACAGGGTGACCACCGCTGCAAGCCCCGCCGCACCAACGTGCCCTGGTCGCCCTGGTGTACCTGCGCAAACATGCCGCCTCGCGCAGATCGCCGCCGGCTTCGGTGTCTCCCTCGGCGTCGACGGCCTGCCGTCGGTGCGGGGCAAGCGGGGCCGGCTCGCCAACCTGGGCGATCGGGATCAGAGGCCGTCGGTAGCGGGCACGACGCCCCGCCCGATCCTGTGGATTAGAAGTTGCAGGTTCGAATCCTGCCGAGTGCACACAGGTGAGAGGCCCCGGAGAGATCCGGGGCCTCTTGCGTTTCAGTGGGGCGTACAGCAGCGAAGCATGGCAACGGCTGCTGGTCAGCGTGGATCACTCGCCGCGAGGAGTACGCGTGGCAAGTAGATGGACTCTTCGCCGGCGGCGCGCCAGCCGCTCATGCCGGCCACCCTTCGGTGTCCGCTGCGCATCGCTCCACGTCGTGCCAGAACCGTGCCAGGTCGTGCGGGGAACCACGGGGCATGACGGGAGCGAAGCCGTCGGCCAGTCAGGCCGCATTGCCGGTTCCTGGCAGGCCGGCCCGGCAATCGCCGGTGGAGAAGCCGAGCTTCCCAACCTGAGAGCGCACCTCGTCTGCGGCATTGGTCGCCCCGAGTTGGGGGTTCTCCCGATTGGAGGGCAGCGGAACCGCTCGGGTGGTTTGGGCGTTCGGGCTATATGAGCGGGCTTGGATTCCTACGCTGGGTCCTCCGGGGCCGTGAGTATCGGGGGAGCAAGTGAGTGCTGAGGTCGTGCAGTTGGTGGGGCAAACGGGGCCGTACTTGACGACCGCGGTGGACGCGTACGGGGTGGCGGAGGACGAGGACGCCGAAGCGGCTGTGGGCCAGCAGGTCAAGCGGGCTCTGCGCGAGGACGCCGAGTTGCTCGCGGAACCGGCCCGGCTGCTGCCCGCGACCGGGGCGACGGAGAACGTGACGGCCTCGGGTGAGCGGTCGATTGCCGCCAAGACCATCGGCGCGGCCGTCACCGGGGACCACGCGACGATCCGGCCATGACGGACAGTGCGGCGGCCGGGAGAGGTCCGCAGGCGACGGGTGCCCGGTCCATGGCGGTGGACGGCGATGTCGGGGTGGCGATCACCGGGGACGGCGCCCGGGTGGTGATGCTGCCGGCCGAGGCGGTGCGCTGGGCCAAGGAGGTGGAGGCCCCGCCGGGAGCCGGGAACCTGCCCGGGTCCGCGTCCGGGGTGTTCGTCGGGCGCGGCGAGGAGCTTGCCGAGCTGCGCCGGCTGCTCTCCGCTGAGGGGGAGGCCGCGGTCACCCAGGTGTCCGGGGTGCGGGCGGTCCACGGTCTGGGTGGGATCGGCAAGAGCACGCTGGCTCTGCACTACGCCCACACCTACCGGCGCACGTACACGCTGGTGTGGTGGATCAATGCCGCGGGCATCGAGCAGATCGTCACCAGCCTGGCCGCCCTCGCTACGCGGCTGTGTCCACAGTGGGCGGCAGCTGTGGGTGTGCAGGAGCGGGCGGCGTGGGCCCTGCTGTGGCTGCAGTGGCATCCCGGCTGGCTGCTCGTCTTCGACAATGTCGAAGACCCGGCCGATCTGCGCCACTACCTCGGTACGCTCCCGGACGGGCATCACCTGGCCACCAGCCGCACTGCGACCGGCTGGCACACCATCGCCCCCACGATGCCCCTGGGCCTGCTGGATGCCGATGTAGCCGTGGACCTGCTGTGCACCCTCGTCTTCGGGCCGGAGCATGTGCCCACGCCGGAGCAGCGAACGGACGCCGCGGCCTTGGCCGCCGACCTCGGCTATCTGCCGCTGGCGTTGGAGCAGGCGGGCGCCTACCTGTTCGAGACCGGCACCTCGCTGACCGACTACCGGCAGATGCTGGGACAGGTCATGGACGCGGCTGCGGGCGGGATCGACCCCGAACGCACCATCGCCCGCATCTGGCACCACACCCTGACCGCCGTCGAACGCCGCAACCCCCAGGCCGTCACCCTGCTGAACGCGATGGCCTGGCTGGCACCCGACGCCATCCCCCGCACCCTGCTCGCCCCGCTCAGCCCGGACCAACGGAGCCTCGGCGAGGCCCTCGGCGCTCTGTACGCGTACAACATGATCGCCTACAGCGCCGACCGCCAGAGCATCAACGTCCACCGCCTCGTACAGACCGTCCTGCGCCACCAGCCCGCCGGCTCCGACGGATACCCCCCGGGCCGGCAGGACGCCGAACACCTCATCCAGCACGCCACACCCGACACGGACACCGCGCAGTGGGAACAGCTCCTGCCCCACGTCATCGCCGTCGCCGACTCCACACCGCCCCACAGCCCGGGATCGACCAACACCGCCGACGCCTACCACGCCGCCGCGCAGTACCTGTTCCGCCAGGGACGCGACGCCCACACCATTCCCCTGCGCACAGCCGCCCTCAGTCAGTACGAGCAGGACCTGGGCGACGCCCACCCCCAGACCCTGGCGAGTCGCAACAACCTCGCCGACGCATACCGGGCGGCGGGGGACCTGGGACGGGCCATTCCCTTGCTCGAGGCCACGCTGGCGCAGTGCGAGCAGGTCTTGGGCGACGCCCACCCCGACACCCTGTCCAGCCGCAATAGCCTCGCGGGCGCATACCGGGCGGTGGGGGACCTTGGGCGCGCCATTCCCTTGTACGAGGCCACGCTGGCGCAGTGCGAGCAGGTCTTGGGCGACGCCCACCCCGACACCCTGACCAGCCGCAACAACCTCGCCAGCGCCTACGAGTCGGCGGGGGACCTGGGCCTGGCCATCCACCTGTTCGAGGCCACCCTGGCCCAGCGCGAACAGGTCCTCGGCGACGCCCACCCCCACACCCTGACCAGCCGCAACAACCTCGCTGGCGCCTACGAGTCGGCGGGGGACCTGGGCCGGGCCATCCACCTGTACGAGGCCACCCTGGCCCAGCGCGAGCAGGTCCTCGGCGACGCCCACCCTCACACCCTGACGAGTCGCAACAACCTCGCCTACGCCTACGAGTCGGCGGGGGACCTTGGTCGGGCTATCCCCTTGTACGAGGCCACGCTGGCGCAGTGCGAGCAGGTCTTGGGCGACGCCCACCCGGACACCCTGTCCAGCCGCAGCAACCTCGCCGGCGCCTACCAGGCGGCGGGGGACCTTGGGCGGGCCGTCCCCTTGTACGAGGCCACCCTCGCTCAGTGCGAGCAGGTCCTGGGCGACGCCCACCCTCACACCCTGACGAGTCGCAACAACCTCGCCGGCGCCTACGAGTCGGCGGGGGACCTGGGCCGGGCCATCCACCTGTACGAGGCCACCCTGGCTCAGCGCGAACAGGCTCTGGGCGACGCCCACCCTCAGACTCTGACCAGCCGCAACAACCTCGCCTACGCCTACGAATCGGCGGGGGACCTTGGTCGGGCCATCCCCCTGTTCGAGGCCACGCTCGCCCAGCGCGAGCTGGCTCTGGGCGACGCCCACCCGGACACCCTGACCAGCCGCCACAACCTCGCCGGCGCTTACCAGGCGGCGGGGGACCTCGGGCGGGCCATCCCCCTGTTCGAGGCCACGCTCGCCCAGCGTGAGCGGGTCCTGGGCGACACCCACCCCCAGACCCTGACGAGCCGCAACAACCTCGCTCATGCGCGTCGGGCCGCCCAAGCTGTACAGCAGGGAACTACAGCAACCTCAGCAACCGACGATGGCCCGCCCTATGCGTCGAGCTCGTCGCCGGACTGAGACCAGCGCTTGATGATCTTTGCTGGGGATTCCAAGGCCGGCCACACCTGGATACGGATCTTCTCGGTCGTTTCGGGGCTCTCGTCGGAGTCGATGTCGGCCTCGGCTGCCCGAGCCAAGTTGCTCCGAGACACGCGGACGCGGTTCCAGCCTGAGGGGATCTCGAACGTTGCCGCATCGGGGGCGTAGTCCGTGCAGCCAAGAACCATCAGGCGGCCAAGCGACACCTCGAGGCCGGCCTCAACCACGTGATCGAATTCCGAACTGTCGTCAATCGGTTCCCCAGGCAGGACGACGACAGTGACGGATACGTTGACATTGACCGATGTGCCGATGCCCAGCGCATCCGGTGCAACCGCGAGTTGATCGGCAACGGCCTGATCCGTCCACGCGTCGCTGAGATCACCGTCCGAGTCGGCATCGGCGACGTGTATCTGGAAGTAGTCGGCGAAGAGCGTGAGCTCTGTCGTTGTCGTCATGGCGGCACAGTGCCATGCAGTACTGACAGCTGGGGGCGCGCCCCGACTCGATGGCGCTCATCGTCCACCCCGGCCGTTCGAGGGATGCGTGGGTCGACGCCGGCGCATTTCCCGCCCGCGGGGGCATCCCTTGAGGCAACGAAAGGGAGACAAGATGCCGCTCTACCTGTCGAGGTTCAGCTACACCCCGGAGACCTGGGCGAGGCTGATCGGTCACCCGGAGGACCGGGCCCGGGCCGCGCAGTCGTACATCGAGTCCGTCGGCGGAAAGCTCCATGGCTTCTGGTACGCCTTCGGCACGCACGACGGCTACAACCTGTGGGAGGCCCCGGACAACGTCTCCATGGCCGCGGTCGCGCTGGCGATCAGCGGAGGCGGCGCGCTGAGCTCGTTCGAGACGACGGTTCTCCTCACCGTCGACGAGACGATCGAGGCCCTGCGTACAGCCGAGCAGATCCAGTACCGGGCTCCTGGCGCGTAGCGGTCCGGTCGATCCGTTCTCCTGCTCAGCTCAGTAGCCCCCGCCCGGCGTCGCCGTCCGCGACGTCGGCCGCGTGGGCGGCCTTCGCCGAGTTCCTCCAGGTCGAGGTCGAGGTCGATGTCGAAGGGATCGAAGGACCTCAGCAGGAGGGCGACGGCTTCATCGTCGGTGTTCAGTCAGTGCCGCAGTGATCCTCCAAGTAGTCCGCCGCCAGCGCGCTCGCGCGGGTGAACCAGTCGTTCAGGACCGCGATTTCGTTGGGGGAGTAGTCCGCGAAGAGTTGCGTGAGGCGGGCGTAGTACGGCTCGTAGACCTCTCGGACGCGGGCGACCGCGTCGGGCTGGGCGGCTACGCGGATGCGGCGGCGGTCGGTCGGGTCGGGGCGGCGGGTGATGTAGCCGGCGCGTTCCAGGCGGTTGAGGATGCCGGTGACCGCGCCTGTCGTGACGTGGACGCGGGCTGCCAGGTCACCGGCCGTGGGCAGGTTCTCCCCTGCCTCGATGACGTAGGCGAAGCAGGTGAGGTCGGTCACATTCAGGCCTACCTGTTGGGCGATCTCGTGCTGCCCGACCAGGTGGGTAGCGATGAGGTGGTCCATCGCCGACAGCGCCTGCTCCGGCGTGGCGGCCGGACGCGGCTTGGCTTGCATTCCCAGATCCCTTAGTTCGTGAGATGTTTGTGCTGTTAAAAGCTTAGTTGGTGAGGGGTTCGGGGGCGGGTTCCCAGGGCCTTCGTGTGTAAGGGGGCTGCGCATGAGCGCACATCAGTATGACCACGGGCACACCGTCGCGGGATGGGTCGGAACCGGTATCGGGAGTGTCGGGGCCGTCGCAGCGGGGGCGGGGGTGTGTTTCGTCTCCGGTGTGCTGATCGCCGGTGGGCTCGCGATCGGCGTGGTCGGACTGTTGGTCACCTGGGCGCTGCATCTGGCCGGCTGGGGTAAGGGGCCTGGGATCCGGCCCCGGGAGGAGTGGGGCTGGCGAGTCCGGGACTCGGGGGCGCGGGCCGGGCATGACGAGTGCCTCGGGTGCCGACTGGCCGGGCGGCGGCGGAAGGCGGGTTCGGGCCGTACCGCGGAGGTGGCCGGGCGCCTTGTCGTACGTGGTGATGTGAGTGTGGGCGGGGAGAGCGAACCCGCTGCCGCGGGGGCCGACTCCGGGCGCTGAGTCGGACACCGCTGCTCGTCCGACGCCGTTGTCAGTGGTGCCCTCTAGTCTCGACAGAGATGGCACAGGCATGGAAGTGCTCGTGGCTGCGGTGGTCCGCCGGTGGTCCCGAGCTGGTGTGGGACGGTGGGCGGCGCAGCGCGCTGACCTGGGGGAAGCGGGTGGCCTTCGGGGTCGCGGAGGGGGGTGTGCGGACATGCGTGGGGGCTCGGGGGCATGCCTGTCCGACGGGGGCGGCCGTGTCGGCGCGGAGTACGGGGGCGCGGTGCGAGGAGTGTGCGCGGCTGGACCGGGCGCACTCCGTGGCCGCCGACACGATCGCGGACGACCCGCGGCCGTATCACGTGTATCTGGCGTGGTTCGGGCCCGGCATGGTCAAGGTCGGGATCACGGCGGAGGAGCGGGGCGCCGCGCGGCTGCTGGAGCAGGGAGCCGTGTGCTTCAGCTGGCTCGGTGTCGGGCCGCTCATGGCCGCGCGGCGTACCGAAGAGCTGTTGCGGGCCGCGCTGGGAGTGCCCGACCGGATTCCCTACGTCGAGAAGCGGGCCGTACGGGCCGTGCTGCCTCAGGCGGCGGCTGACCGGGCCGTCGAGGTCGCCGAGTTGCATGCGCGGGCCGTGGCGCTTCCCGCGTGGCCGGAGTCGCTCGTGCGGGAGCCGCTGCGCGTTGTCGATCACGTGGAGGTGTTCGGGCTCGCAGGGCTGCCCGTCGCCGTCGGGGAGGTGGGCGAGCTCGTCGCCGGCGGGGTGGTGAGCGGGGAG
Organism: Streptomyces sp. NPDC016851; assembly: GCF_055562795.1. NCBI lineage: Bacteria > Bacillati > Actinomycetota > Actinomycetes > Kitasatosporales > Streptomycetaceae > Streptomyces > Streptomyces sp. NPDC016851. Next base: position 150,383 of record NZ_JBVHEP010000012.1, on the reverse strand, counting down.
CTCGTGGCTGCCGCCGGGCCCGATCTGCATCTGGCGACCGGGGGCGGGGTCGTCGTGCTGGACACGCGGTTGATGAGCGGGTGGGGGCTGGTGCCTGCCGGGGGTGGGGAAGTGACCGTGCCGGTCCGGGAGTTCAAGGAGGAGGTGGGGGTGCAGGACGGGTTGTTCTGACGCGCCCACACCACCTCACCGCACCCCACCTCACCCACCCCACCCATAGCCCCCCGCATTCCCAGCCGTTCCCTGAGAAGCGCCTGTGTGTTTCTCAGGGAAATCACAGGTTGTGGAAAGGCTGCTCTCAGAGCACGCCGACATCGTGTTCACCATGACCACGACCTCGCCCCAAGGGCGCACCGAACTGCTGAGGCCGGACGGGAGCCCCGTCCGAGTGCTCGTGGTGGACGACGAGATGTCGATCACCGAGCTGCTGTCCATGGCCCTGCGCTACGAGGGATGGCAGATCCGGAGCGCCGGTGACGGCACCGGCGCCCTCCAGACCGCGCGGGACTTCCGGCCCGACGCCGTCGTGCTCGACATGATGCTGCCCGACATGGACGGGCTGGCGGTGCTCGGGCGGCTGCGCCGTGAGCTGCCCGACGTGCCGGTGCTCTTCCTCACCGCCAAGGACGCCGTCGAGGACCGGATCGCCGGGCTGACGGCCGGCGGGGACGACTACGTCACCAAGCCGTTCAGCCTCGAAGAGGTCGTCGCGCGGCTGCGCGGGCTGATACGGCGGTCCGGTGCCGCCGACCGGCGCTCCGACTCCACGCTGGTCGTGGGCGACCTCACCCTCGACGAGGACAGTCACGAGGTGACCCGGGCCGGTGAGAACATCCACCTGACCGCGACCGAGTTCGAGCTGCTGCGGTTCCTGATGCGCAATCCGCGGCGCGTGCTCAGCAAGGCGCAGATCCTCGACCGCGTGTGGTCGTACGACTTCGGCGGGCAGGCCAACGTCGTCGAGCTGTACATCTCGTATCTGCGGCGGAAGATCGACGCGGGGCGGGAGCCGATGATCCACACCCGGCGGGGTGCCGGTTACCTGATCAAGCCCGCGGTCTCGTGAGCGGACGGCGACGGCCGAGTACGCAGCAGAGGGTGGGCAAGCCGCGCACGCTGCGCACGCGGCTCGTCGTCGCGTCCGTGGTGCTGATCGCCGTGGTGTGTGCGGTGATCGGGACGGTGACGACGCTTGCCCTCAGGTCGCATCTGTACGAGCAGTTGGACGGGCAGCTCGGCGGAGCCGCGGCCAGGGCCGCCCAGAGCCCGCCCAGGAATTCCGGCGAGGATCTGAACGGCGGTCCCGACGTGCCCGCGCAGAAGAAGGAGAGTCTCACCGAGTTCGTCACCCGGGGACCGCAGCCGGGCGGCACGGTCGCCGCCAAGATCGAGGACGGCCGGATCACGGAGGCCAAGTACGGCGTGTCCGTGGACAACTACCCGATGAGCGCGAGGTCGCTGAACTCCGCCCAGACCACCGCGCTCGCCTCCGTGCCGCAGACCGACGGACCGCCGAGGACCATCGACATCCCGGGCCTCGGCGAGTACCGGGTCGAGTACAAGAGCGGCGACAAGGGCAGCTATTACGTCGCCCTCCCGACCACGGACGTCACCAACACCATCAACACCCTCATCCTGGTCGAGATCAGCGTCACCGCAGCCGGACTGGCCGCCGCGGGGCTGGCCGGTTCCGTACTGGTCGGCCTGGCCACCCGCCCCCTCCGCCGCGTGGCCGCCACCGCCACCCGCGTCTCCGAACTGCCCCTGCACACCGGCGAGGTGAACCTCAGCGAGCGGGTCCCCGACTCCGAGACCGATCCGCACACCGAGGTCGGCCAGGTCGGTGCCGCGCTCAACCGGATGCTCGACCACGTCCACGGCGCCCTGCACGCCCGGCAGCAGAGCGAGACGCGGGTCAGACAGTTCGTCGCCGACGCCAGCCACGAGCTGCGGACCCCCCTCGCCTCCATCCGCGGGTACGCCGAACTGACCCGGCGCGGCAGAGAGGACGTCGGGCCCGACACCCGGCACGCCCTCGGGCGGATCGAGTCCGAGGCCGGGCGCATGACCCTGCTCGTCGAGGACCTGCTGCTGCTCGCCCGGCTGGACGCCGGGCGGCCGTTGCAGTTCGAGCAGACCGACCTCGTACCGCTCGTCGTGGACACCATCAGCGACGCCCGTGCGGCCGGCCAGGACCACAACTGGCGTCTCGACCTGCCCGACGAGCCCGCGCTCGTGTCGGCGGACGCGGCCCGGCTCCAGCAGGTCCTCGTCAACCTGCTCGGCAACGCCCGCACCCACACCCCGCCCGGCACGACCGTCACCGCCCGCGTCCAGCGGCGCGGCCCCTGGCTGTGCGTGGACGTCGAGGACAACGGGCAGGGCATTCCCGCCCAGTTGCTGCCGCACGTCTTCGAACGGTTCGCGCGGGGCGACTCCGCGCGGACCCGCGCCACCGGCTCGACCGGTCTCGGCCTCGCCATCGTGGAGGCCGTGGCGAGCGCGCACGGCGGTGCCGTGACCGTCGACAGCGTGCCCGGGCGGACCGTGTTCACGGTTCACCTGCCCGCGCTGCCCCCGCAATCACGGCCGGACACGAGCCGGCCGCAGCCGGAAATGAACCGGCCGCAGCACTCACAGGCACGCCACAGCGTCACCACACGGGCGCGACAGGGCGCCTGACGAAAGTCGGTTTCATGCGAACCGACTCTTCTCCCGGCACCCTGCCGGCGCGGGAGCACCTCCCGGCCGCACCAGCCGGTACGCCTGTCCTGGACGTAGTGATCCCCGTCTACAACGAGGAGAAGGACCTCCAGCCGTGCGTGCGCAGACTGCACGATCACCTCGCCCGCACGTTCCCGTACGCGTTCCGCATCACGATCGCGGACAACGCCTCGACGGACACCACCCCGCAGGTCGCGGCCCGGCTGGCGGCGGAGATCCCCGAGGTCAGCACCTTCCGCCTGGAGCAGAAGGGCCGCGGCCGGGCCCTGCGGGCGGTCTGGTCGGCCTCGGAGGCCCCGGTCCTCGCCTACATGGACGTGGACCTGTCCACCGACCTCAACGCCCTCCTCCCGCTGGTGGCTCCGCTGATCTCCGGCCACTCCGACCTCGCGATCGGCTCCCGGCTGACGCCCGGCTCGCGCGTGGTGCGCGGCCCCAAGCGGGAGTTCATCAGCCGGGTCTACAACCTCATCCTGCGCGGCTCGCTCCAGGCCCGCTTCTCGGACGCCCAGTGCGGCTTCAAGGCGATCCGCCGTGACGTGGCGCAGGTGCTGCTGCCCCTGATCGAGGACACCGGCTGGTTCTTCGACACGGAGATGCTGGTGCTCGCCGAGCGCGCGGGGCTGCGGATCCACGAGGTGCCGGTCGACTGGGTCGACGACCCCGACTCGACCGTGCACATCGTCAGGACCGCGACCGACGACCTCAAGGGCGTGTGGCGGGTCGGCAGGGCCCTGGCCACCGGTTCGCTGCCGCTGGACCGGCTCGCCCGGCCGTTCGGCGACGACCCGCGCGACCGTGAGATCACGGACGTACCGCGGGGCCTGGCCCGTCAGTTGGTCGGGTTCTGCGTGGTCGGCGTCCTCTCCACCCTCTTCTACCTGCTCCTCTACAGCGGCTTCCGGGTCTTCACCGGCTCCCAGGTCGCCAACGCCCTCGCCCTGCTGGTCTCGGCGGTCGCCAACACGGCTGCGAACCGGCGGCTCACCTTCGGGGTGCGCGGGCGCGGCGGGGCCGTACGGCACCAGGCTCAGGGCCTGGTCGTCTTCGGTATCGGGCTCGCCCTGACCAGTGGCTCGCTCGCCGCGCTGGGCGCGGCCACGTCCGAGCCCGCGCACTCCACCGAACTGGCGGTCCTCATCGCCGCCAACCTCGCGGCGACCGTGCTGCGCTTCCTGCTCTTCCGGGCGTGGGTGTTCCCGGACCGGCAGGACAGCGAGACGACGGTGGTCGCCGCGTACTCCACCACCCGGTTCCGCGCCGGTGAAGCCGCGGACAGCACCTGGAGGGACGCCACCGTGCAACTGCTGCCGGCGCACCCCCACGACACCGATGCGAGGGACTTGCGATGACCGTCCACCACGACCAGCAGATCGTCGACAGAGACCCGAGTCCCGAGCCCCGTACCCCTCGTCCCCCCGCCCCCGACGCCGGTGAACCCAAGCGGCCCCTGCCGCACCGGCTGTGGCGCGGCCGGCCCGAGGACCCCCGCTGGGCCCGCCCGGCCTTCCTCGCCCTGCTCCTGGCGACCGCGGTGCTCTACCTCTACAACCTGAGCGCCTCCGGCTACGCCAACTCCTTCTACTCGGCGGCCGTCCAGGCCGGCAGCCAGTCCTGGAAGGCCTTCTTCTTCGGCTCGTTGGACGCGGCGAACGCCATCACCGTCGACAAGCCCCCGGCCGCGCTGTGGCCGATGGCCCTGTCCGTGCGGCTGTTCGGCCTCAGCTCCTGGGCGATCCTGGTCCCCGAGGTCCTCATGGCCGTCGGCACGGTGGCCGTCGTGTACGCCTCCGTACGCCGCCGGTTCAGCCCCGCGGCCGGTCTGATCGCGGGCGCGGCGCTCGCGCTCACCCCCGTCGCGGCCCTGATGTTCCGCTTCAACAACCCGGACGCGATGCTGGCCCTGCTGATGGCCGTGGCCTGCTACTTCGTCATCCGGGCCCTGGAGGACGGCCGTACGAAGTGGCTGGTGTGGGCCGGGGTCGCCATCGGCTTCGCGTTCCTCGCCAAGACCCTCCAGGCCTTCCTCATCCTGCCGCCGCTGGCCCTGGTCCACGGGGTGTGCGCACCGGTCTCGGTGAAGAAGCGCCTCGGGCAACTGGCCGCCGCCACGGTCGCGTTGGTCGTCTCCGGTGGCTGGTGGGTCGCGATCGTCGAGCTGTGGCCCGCGTCCTCCCGCCCGTACATCGGCGGCTCGCAGAACAACAGCTTCCTGGAGCTGACCTTCGGCTACAACGGCCTGGGCCGCATCAACGGGGACGAGACCGGCAGCGTCGGAGGCGGAGGCGGTGGGGGCAACGGCGGCGGCAACTGGGGCGAGACCGGCTGGGACCGCCTGTTCGGCTCCAGCATCGGGGGGCAGATCTCCTGGCTGATCCCGGCCGCGCTGATCCTGCTCGCCGCGGGACTCGTGGCCACCCGCGGGGCGCGTCGTACGTCGGTGACGCGCGGTGCGTTCCTCGTCTGGGGCGGCGCGCTGCTCACAACGATGCTTGTCTTCAGCTACATGCAGGGCATCTTCCACGAGTACTACACGGTGGCGCTCGCCCCCTACATCGCGCCGCTGATCGGCATGGGCTCGGTGCTGCTCTGGGAGAAGCGTGACAAGGCGTGGGCGTCGCTGACCCTGGCGGCGGCGATGACGGCCACCGCGGCCTGGGGTTACGTCCTGCTCAACCGTTCCTCCGACTACCTGCCCTGGCTGAAGTGGCTCGTCCTGGTCGGCGGCCTGACGGCGGCGCTCGGCCTGATCTTCGCGGGCCGGCTGGGACGTGGACTGGCCCTGGGTGCGGCCGGACTGGGCCTGGTCGCGGCGCTGGCCGGGCCGGCGGCGTACACACTCACCACGGTGAACGAGGGGCACACCGGCTCGATCGTCACGGCGGGTCCGGCGGTCGCGGGCGGCCGGGGCGGTCCCGGCGGCGGTGCCGGTCCCGGCGGGGGCGGCTTCCCGGGCGGCGGTTTCCCGGGCGCCGGCCAGAACCAGCAGAACCAGCAAAACCAGAACCAGAACCAGCAGAACCAGCAGAACCAGAATCAGCAGGGCCAGAACACCACCCCTGGAGGCCGGACCGGCGACGGCGGCCGGATGGGCGGCATGGGCGGTGGCATGGGCGGGCTGCTCAACGGCGCCAGCGTCGGCTCCGAGGCCAAGAAGCTGCTGACGACCGACGCCGACCAGTACACCTGGGCCGCGGCGGCCATCGGTGCCCAGAACGCCGCGAGTTACCAGCTGTCCACCGGCGAGCCGGTGATGGCGATCGGCGGCTTCAACGGCACGGATCCGTCCCCGACCCTGGCCCAGTTCAAGGAGTACGTGGCGGAAGGAAAGATCCACTACTTCATCGCGTCCGGCGCGGGCGGCGGCATGCGCGGCGGCAGCGACGGCACGTCCTCCGCGATCACCTCCTGGGTCGAGGCCAACTTCAAGAAGGTCACGGCCGGTTCGGCCACCTTCTACAACCTCACGCAGAAGGCGAGCAGCTGACCGTTCCCTGACCGGGACAAGGGCGGTGGCCGAAAGCCGCCGCCCTTCGCCCGTTGCCCGAGTACTCGGTTGTACGCCGTATGGGAATTATTCTACGGTGTACAGCATGACCACGTCCCCCCAGGAAGAGGCCCCGCCGCAGACGGCATCCGGTGGCCACCCCCAGCGCTGGCTGATCCTCGGTGTCATCTGCCTCGCGCAGCTCACCGTGCTGCTCGACAACACGATCCTGAACGTGGCGATCCCCTCGCTCACCCGCGAGCTGGACGCGACGACCGCCGACGTCCAGTGGATGATGAACGCCTACTCACTGGTGCAGTCCGGCCTGCTGCTCACGGCGGGCAACGCCGCCGACCGCTACGGCCGCAAGCTGCTGCTGATGGCGGGCCTGGTGATCTTCGGTCTGGGCTCGCTGGCGGCCGGGCTGTCCCAGAGCCCGGTCCAGCTGATCGCGGCCCGCGCCGGCATGGGCGTCGGCGGCGCGCTGCTGATGACCACGATCCTCGCCGTCATCGTGCAGATCTTCGACGACAAGGAGCGGGTCAAGGCCATCGCGCTGTGGTCCACGGTCAGTTCGCTCGGTTTCGCGGCCGGGCCGCTGATCGGCGGAGTCATGCTGAACCACTTCTGGTGGGGCGCGATCTTCCTGATCAACATCCCGGTCGCCCTGCTCGGCCTGATCGCGGTCGCGGCCCTCGTGCCGGAGTCCAAGCACAAGACGGGTGACCGGCCCGACCTGGTCGGCGCGGTGCTGTCGACCATCGGCATGACATCCGTCGTGTACGCGATCATCACCGGCCCCGAGCACGGCTGGACGTCCGGTCAGGTGCTGGTCTCCGCGCTGATCGGCGTGGCCGTACTCGGGCTCTTCGTGCTGTGGGAGCTGCGGACCGAGAACCCGATGCTCGACATGCACTTCTTCCGCAACCAGAAGTTCGTGGGCGCGGTCGCGGGCGCGATCCTCGTGGCGTTCGGCATGACTGGCTCGCTGTTCCTGCTCACCCAGCACCTCCAGTTCGTGCTCGGCTACGAGCCGCTGGACGCCGGTCTGCGGACGGCGCCGCTGGCGTTGACCGTGGTGGCGCTCAACTTCACGGGGATCGGCGCGAAGCTGGTGCTCAAGGCCGGTACGCCGGCGGCCATCGCACTCGGCATGACCCTGGTGTCGGCCGGGCTGGCGGCGATCGCGCTGCTCGGCGGGCACGGGTACGGCGGGATGCTGCTCGGCCTGGTCGTGATGGGCGCGGGTGTGGCGTTGTCCATGCCGGCCATGGCCAACGCGATCATGAGTGCGATACCGCCGGAGAAGGCGGGGGTGGGAGCGGGGATCAACGGGACGCTCGCGGAGTTCGGCAACGGGCTCGGGGTCGCGGTCCTCGGTGCGGTGCTCAATTCGCGGTTCGCGTCGTTGGTCGCCGTGTCGGCGGCGTCGTTGCCGGCGGCGTTGGCGGCGGCGGACAGTGCGGAGGAGAAGGCGCGTATTTCTGACGCCTTCGCGTCCGGGCTGGAGACCAGTCAGTTGGTGGGGGCGGTGGCTGTGCTGGCCGGGGGGTTGGTCGCGGCGGCATTGTTGCGGCGGGCGGAGCGGGCAGAATCCGCCTAGGAACTCGGTCCTTGTCGTTGTCTGGCGGGTGCGGGTTTGTTGTGGCTGGTCGCGCAGTTCCCCGCGCCCCTATAGGGACGCCTAGCATGATCGGCGTCAGTAAGTCGAGGAAGGTGCGCCATGGCGAAGGCGTCCGACAAGGCCGCGCGGACCAGCGTCTGGCTGGAAAGCAAAGCGCACCGGCGGCGTGGCGGCGGGGGGCAGCCCTCGGGGCTGGACCGGGCGCGCATCGTCGAGGTCACCGTGCGGCTGCTCGACGCCGAGGGGCTGGCCAAGTTCTCGATGCGGCGGCTGGCCGGTGAGCTGAACGTCACCGCGATGTCCGTCTACTGGTACGTCGACACCAAGGACGACCTCCTCGAACTCGCCCTGGACGAGGTCATGGGCGAGATGCGGCTGCCCGATCCGGACGCCGACGAGGACTGGCGGGACCAGGTGCGGGCGCTGGCCCGGGAGTACCGGACGCTGCTGGTGCGTCATCCCTGGGTGTCCGCGCTGGTCGGCGCCTTCCTCAACATCGGCCCGAACAACCTGGCCTTCTCGCGGACCGTACAGCGCGTCGTCCGCAGGACCGGACTGCCCGCGAAACGCCTGACGAGCACGATCTCGGCCGTCTTCCAGTTCGTCTACGGCTACGGCACCCTGGAGGGCCATCTCTCCGCCCGGGCCGCCGCCGGCGGCATGACCGTGGACGAGTACTTCCAGCAGGCCCTGAGCACGGTGACCGCGGCCCCGCAGGCAGCCGACGTCATCCAGGAGTCCCAGGAGATCATGGCGGCGCGCGGCGGTGACACCGTCGCCGAGATGATGGAGCGCGACTTCGAGTTCGCCCTGGAACTGCTGATCGCGGGCATCGAGGCGATGGCCGATCGCGAATGAGGCGTTACTCCCCCTCGACCAGCCGCGCCGGGAACCCGCCGGTCGCCACCGGCCCCCACCGCTCCGGTGTGATGCGGATGATCGACTTGCCCTGCTTGACCATCGCCGCGCGGTACTCGTCCCAGTCGGGGTGCTCCCCGGCGATGTTCCGGTAGTACTCCACGAGCGGTTCGACGGAGTCGGGGGTGTCGAGGACCTCGGCCGTGCCGTCGATCTGGACCCAGGGGCCGTCCCAGTCGTCGCTGAGGACGAGCAGGCTCACGCGCGGATCCCGCCTGGCGTTGCGGGTCTTGGCCCGCTCCGGGTACGTCGAGACGACGATCCGGCCGGAGTCGTCGACCCCGCAGGTCAGCGGCGAGCCCTGGGGGCCGCCGTCGGACCGCCGGGTCAGCAGGATCGCGTGGTGCCGGGGCCGTACGAAGTCGAGCAACTCGTCGAGGGAGACGCGGGTGTTCGTCGCGATGTTCGGTGCCATGCCAGGCAGCCTACGACGCCATGGCCTCGGCGAGGTTGTCGTACACGGGCACGTCCCGGCGCAGGCCGGTCAGCTCCAGTACGCGGCTCGCGACACCGTCCGGCCGGGCCACCACACGCATCCGGGCCCCGGGGCGCAGCCGGTGGCGTACGTCGTTGATGAGGCGGATGCCCTGCGAGTCCATGAAGCGGGTCGCGGTGAGGTCGAGGACGAGCACCTCCAGCCGGTCACCACGGGCCCGGGTCTCGGACACGATGAGCGGCAGCAGCTGCTCCGCGTTGCCGAAGTCGATCTCGGCGGGCAGGGTGAGACGAACGCGGCCGGGCAGGTCCGGCGGTTCGGTGGGATTCGGGAAGAAAGTCACAGCACTCACCTGGCAGACGTTCGTCCGTGTTCCGGTAAGGCCGCTTCCTGACCCTCGGGCCCATTCCACCACGCCGGGTCGCGGCTGCGGAAGCGCCCCGTGGCGGCCGTCGGCCGGACGTCACCTGGACGCAACCGAGCAGCTAGAGTGCTGTCCGTCCTGTGCTCGCAGTCGGGAATGTGCTGCGGAGCTCTCCTGCGCACGGCCATGGTCGTGCATGCCGAAGAGGTTCGTGGTGGCTGCGTCCGAGTTTCCTGATTTGCCCCGTTTTCCGGTCGGCGTGGAGCTGGCCGAGGCCCTGACGGTGGCGGCTCAGCAACTGCACGAGAAAACCTCGCCGCACCACACGCTGCGCACGGCGGTCCGGCTGGCCGTGCACATCATGCCCGGGGCCGAGCACGCCGGCATCTCCGAGATCGAGCGCGGCAACAAGTTCCGCACGCTCGCCTGGAGCGACGACGTCGTACGCTCCGCCGAGGCCCGGCACGGCGGCCGTGAACCGCAGGGGCACTGGGACCAGTTGTGGCACACACCGGTGGCGCGCCTGGCGGACAGCGAGGCCGACGACGGCTGGGACGTGCTGTCCGCCCTGGGACTGCGCTCGGCGCTGTCGCTGCGGCTGCGCGCCGACCGCCGCCGGCTGACCGTGCTCACGGCCTACGCGCGCAAACCGGGCGCCTTCGACGAGGACGCGGCGCGCATCGGCCGGCTGTTCACCGCGCACGTCAGCATCGCCCTGGACTCCGCCACCGTGCGCGAGCAGCTCACCGAGGCCATGCACACCCGGGACCTGATCGGCCAGGCCACCGGCATCCTCATGGAGCGCCAGGGCATCGACGCGGCCGCCGCCTTCGAGAGCCTGGTGCGGGCCTCCCAGCGGGAGAACGTGAAACTGCGCGACCTGGCCCGCGGGATCGTCGGTTCTCACAACTCCGCATGAGCCACCGTGAGTTAGGGCGGGGGCGTTAAGGGACGCCGACGGGATACCCGTACGTTCATGAGCTCCGAGACGTCCGACACGCTGGACCAGGCGATGGTGCGCAGCAGCGGTCTCGACACCCTGCTGCGCGATCTGACCGACCGTGCGGTGCAGGAGGTGCCGGGTGCCGCAGCGTGCAGCATCACGGTGCGCCGCGGTGGCCGTCTGCTCACCCTGGCCGGCAGCGACGGCCTGCCCAGCGGCCTGGACCAGCGGCAGTACGAGAACGGCTCGGGCCCCTGCGTCGAGGCCGCCGAGACCGGCGTCGAGCAGTACGCACCCGACCTGGCCGAGGAGTCCCGCTGGCCGGCGTACACGCCGTACGCGCTGGCCAAGGGCGTGAGGTGCGCGCTGGCGGTACCGCTCGCCGTCGAGGGCGAGACGGGGGCGGCGATCAACTACTACGGCCTGCGGCCCGGGGCGCTCGGCACGCACCGGGACACGGCCCGGACCTTCGCGGCCCGGGCGGGGGGCGCGATCGACGTCGCGCTGCGCATCGAGCACCGGCGCCAGTCGGCGGCCGACGTGCGCACGGCGCTGCTCTCCCGCAGCGTCATCGACCAGGCGATCGGCATCCTCATGGCCCGGGAGCGGATCGACGCCCGGGACGCGCTGGAGCGGCTGCGCCGTGCCTCGCAGCACCGGAACGTCAAACTCAGGGACCTGTGCGACCAGTTGGTGGCCAAGGTCTCGGGACCGGCCTCAGACGGCCGGAAGTGACTCGCCCTGCACGGCCTGGATGTCCAGCTCCACCTTGAGCGTCGTGCCGATGGCGGCGATGCCCGCCTGGAGGACCTGGTTGTAGTTCATCGCGAAGTCCTCGCGGTGCAGCTCGGTCGTGGCGCGGAACGCCGCCCGGGTGCCGCCCCACGGGTCCGGGCCCGTGCCGAGGTAGGCCAGGTCCAGGTCCACGGCCCGTACGACCCCGTGCATGCCCAGCTCGCCGTGCACGGTCCACCGGTCGGACCCCGTCGCCGTCAGCCCCGTCGAACGGTAGGTGATCTCGGGGAAACGCTCGACGTCCAGGAAGTCCGGCGACTTCAGGTGCCCGTCGCGCATGCCGTTGCCGGTGTCGACGGACGCGGCCCGGATCACCGCCTCCACACGCGACTTGGTGACGTCGTCCGGGGCGATCTCGATCGAGCCGGAGAACTCCGTGAACCGGCCGTGCACGCTGGAGATGCCCAGGTGCTGTGCCACGGCGGCCACACTCGAGTGCACCGGGTCGACCGTCCACGGCCCCGGCGGCGGCAGCTCGGTGCCGCCCTGCCGCGCCAGCGTCACCGTGCCGACCTCGGCCCGGCCGCTCGCCGTGACGATCACGCTGGAGGCCGCGGGCGCGTATCCCACGGCGGTGACGATGACGGTGTACGCCCCCGGCTCCAGCGGCGTCGCGTCCCGGACGGCGCCCTCCGCGCCGGCCTCGGCCCGCAGCGCCTGCGCGCCGGTCATGTCGGCCACGGTGACGACCGCGTGCGACACGGCCCAACCGTCCCGGGTACGGATCCTCGCGGTCAGTCCCATCTCAGCTAACTCCCGAAAAACAGAAAACTCGAAAGGAAACCGGCCCGTGGCAGGGGCGCGCCTCCGCTCGGAGCGCGCCCACCGCCACGGGCCGGGGCTTGTCCTACTCGCCGGGGTGGGCGAGTTCGATGTCGTGGGCGTCGGTGCCGCGGCCCGTGACCGTCAGGGCGGTGGCCACCGGCGGGTAGCCCGTGGCGATGACGGTGTACTCGCCGCCGTCCAGGTCGGTGAAGGCGTACGCCCCGTCCGAGCCGGTCGTGGCCGAGCCGACGACGTTGCCCGCCTGGTCGACCAGCGTCACCCGGGCGTCGGCCAGCGGGCCGTGCGGGGCGCGGACGACACCCTGGACGCGGGCGCCCGAGTCCAGGTCGATCTCGACCCGGGTGACCCCGGTGCCGCCCACCTCGACGGGCAGGGCGCGCGGCCGGTACCCGGCGGCGTTCACCGCGACGGTCACCGCCCCGGGCACCAGCTCGGCGAAGGAGAACTCGCCCTGCTCACCGGTGGTCCCGGTGGCCAGCAGGTCCCCGCGCACGTCGGTCACGATGACCATCGCGTCCTTGACCGGCTGTCCGCCCTCGGCGGCCCGCACCAGGCCGGTCAGCCCGCTGGTGCCGCTGAGCAGGATGTCGTAGGCGACCGCCTCGCCGTTCACCACGACGGTGGACGCCTGCGGCTGGAAGCCGTCGGCGGACGCGATGAGCACGTACGACCCGGCGCCCGGCGCGTCGAGGGCGTAGGAGCCGTCGGCCTGCGCCACGGACCGGCCCAGCTGACGTCCGGCCAGCGAGATCAGCGTGACCGCGGCCCGCGGCACGGGTGCGCTCTCGTTGCCGCGGACGAAGCCGCGGACCGGCACACCGCCCCCACCGGACGCGGGCTCCTCGGCCCGGGTCGCCGTGGCGACGGCGGCGAGCCGCTGCGTGCCCTCGGGACCGGTGCCGTCGGCGGCCTCGGTGTCCGCCACGGCCCAGCTCGGCGCGGCCTTCTCCGCGGCGGGAGCCTCGGCGGCCTGCTCGGCGGGAGCCTCCGCACGGGCGTCGTCGTCCGCCGCCTGCGCCAGTCCGCCCTTCGTCTTCAACGGGACCTCCTTGATGAACAGCGACACCAGCAGCGCGAGCAGCGCCAGCGGGGCGGAGTAGAGGAACACGTCCGCGACACCGTGGCCGTAGGCGCTCTCCACGACGGTGCGGATCGGCGCGGGCATGGCGTTGAGGTCGGGGATGCCGCCCCCGCCCGTGCCGGCGTGGCCGAGGGCCTGGCCCTTGGCGCCCAGGCCGGCGAGGCCGTCCTTGACGTAGTCGGTGATCTTGTTGCCCAGGACCGCGCCCAGCGCCGAGACGCCCACGGCACCGCCCAGGGACCGGAAGAAGGTCACCGTGGAGCTCGCGGCACCCAGGTCGCCCGGCTCCACCTGGTTCTGCGTGCACAGCACCAGGTTCTGCATCATCATGCCGATGCCGAGGCCCATCAGTGCCATGAAGATCGCTATGTGCCAGTACTCGGTGTCGTACCGGATCGTGCCCAGCAGCCCGAGCCCGGCCGTCACCAGCACACCGCCGCCGAGCAGCCAGCCCTTCCAGCGGCCGGTCCGGGTGATGACCTGGCCGGAGACGGTGGAGGAGACGAACAGGCCCGCGATCATCGGGATGGTCATGACGCCGGACATCGTCGGCGACTTGTCCCGCGCCAGCTGGAAGTACTGGCTGAAGAACACGGTCCCCGAGAACATCGCGACACCGACGAACAGCGAGGCCAGGGAGGCCAGCGTGATGGTGCGGTTGCGGAACAGCCGCAGCGGGATGATCGGCTCGCTCGCCTTGGCCTCGACCAGGACGAACAGCGCCAGCAGCACGACCGAGCCGCCGACCATCGCGTACGTCTGCCACGACAGCCAGTCGTACTTGTCGCCGGCGAAGGTCACCCAGACCAGCAGCAGGCAGACGGCCGCGGTGATGAAGAAGGCGCCCGCCCAGTCGACCTTGACCTTCCGCTTCACCACGGGCAGGTGCAGGGTCTTCTGCAGCACGATCAGGGCGATCACGGCGAAGGGCACGCCGACGTAGAAGCACCAGCGCCAGCCGAGCCAGTCGGTGTCGGTGATGACACCGCCGACCAGCGGACCGCCGACCATGGCCGTGGCGAAGACGGCGCCCAGGTAGCCGTTGTACCGCCCGCGCTCACGCGGCGAGATCATCGCCGCCATGATGATCTGGGCCAGCGCGGACAGACCGCCCATGCCGATGCCCTGCACCGCGCGGAACGTGATGAGCATGGCGGGGTTCTGCGACATGCCGGCCGCCGCCGACCCGAGGACGAAGACCACCAGCGCGAGCTGGATCAGCAGCTTCTTGGAGAACAGGTCGGCGAGCTTGCCCCACAGCGGCGTCGACGCGGTCATCGTCAGCAGGGACGCGGTCACGACCCAGGTGTAGGCGCTCTGGCCGCCGCCGAGGTCGCCGATGATCCGGGGCAGGGCGTTGGAGACGATCGTCGACGACAGGATCGCGACGAACATGCCGAGCAGGAGGCCGGTGAGGGCCTCCATGATCTGCCGGTGCGTCATCGGAGCGCCGCCGCCGGGGGAGCCGTGGGAGCCTCCCCCGTGCTTGGCATGAGCCCGCACACCGGCTGGTGTGGTCGTTGCCATGGGCTTCCTTTTCTTACGTGCTTGCGGGTGTACGGGTGGTCTGTGCGACAGCGGGTGGTGCCGCCCGGGGCGCGGGGCGGCAGTCGAAGCTCTCCCTCAGCCGCGCCATCAGGTCCGTGAGCCGGCCGACGTCCTCGTCGGTCCAGTCGCCCAGGCGCTCGGCGAGGACCTCGGTGGTCCGCCGGGACAGCTCGTCGAGCTGTGCGTGGCCCGCCGGGGTGAGGCGCAGGATCCGGGAACGCTTGTCCGCGGGGTCGGGGGAGCGTTCGATCCAGCCCCGGTCCACGACGTGCGCGACATGGCGGCTGGTGACCGACATGTCCACCGCGAGCAGCTCCGCGAGCTTGCTCATGCGCATGTCGCCGTGGCGACCGAGGATGGTCAGTACGGTCGCCGAACCGCCGGGGCAGTCGGCCGGCATGATCCGGCCGAGCTCCCGCTTCACGGCGCCGAAGGCACTGAACTGGCGGACCAGCTCTTCGTACTGCGCCCTCTCGGCCATGACACCTCCCGCTTTCGTTGCTTAGGGCAACCATAGGAGCGGTTGGTTGCTACAGGCAAATAAAAAGGGGGTGGTGCGGCATAAAAAGTTGGCAAAGGCAAGTATTGCGGTAGTAAATGTGCAGGTCGTGAGGCTGGGGGGAGGGGTCGGGTGGGACTGAACGGAATGCCAACCCCCACTTGGGGAGCCCCGGCGTTTTCGCTAGGGTCTCGGGCCATGGCTAACAACCAGGCCCCGCAGGGCAATCACGACCCCGCCGGCAGCACCCAGATGTTCCGCGCGTTCGTCGACGAGGCGCCGCAGGGGCGGCAGGCCGCGGCGACGAGCGGTGGCGGGCCGCGTATCGGTCTCATCCTCGGCGTCGTCGCCGCCGTCGCGGTGATCGCGGCGGTGGCGTGGCTGGCGCTGGGCTGACGCCGGCCGCCGTGCGGCGCGTGCGGCGGTTTTACTGAAACTCGGAGCTGTCCGGCGTCGGGTGGGCCCGCAACACGGCGGCGCAGGGTGCCCGGCGTTGGCGCTCAGGCCGGGTGGGTTCGCAGCCCGGCGTCGCGGGGTGCCGCTGCGCCCACCCGTGCCGCCCCAAGCGGCACGACTGCCCGCAGCGGCTGCCAGCGGCAGCTGAGCGGGACCGGCGGCCCGCAGCTAAGGCGGCCACGGCGGCCTGCGGCAGCTGAGCCACCACGCGCCCGCAGCCGCCGACGCACGGAAGGGGACGTGTCGGGGGGTGTCCGCCCGCAGCGGTTGGCGCGTCAACGGACAGTCAGTCGGCGTCCGACCCCATCGCGCCGTTCCGAGGACGGACACCCCCCGGCGCGGCCCCGGCCCACCACCACCGGGTGGGCGACGGGGCGCGCTCAGTCCGACGCAGTCAGTCCGACGCGGTCAGTCCGAGATGAGGCCTTCCCGCAGCTGGGCCAGGGTCCTCGTCAGCAGGCGGGACACGTGCATCTGCGAGATGCCGACCTCCTCGCCGATCTGCGACTGGGTCATGTTCGCGAAGAACCGCAGCATGATGATCCGCCGCTCACGGGGCGGCAGCTTCGCCAGCAGCGGCTTCAGCGACTCCCGGTACTCGACGCCCTCCAGGGCGCTGTCCTCGTACCCCAGCCGGTCCGCCAGCGAGCCCTCGCCGCCGTCGTCCTCCGGCGCCGGGGAGTCCAGCGAGGACGCCGTGTACGCGTTCCCCACCGCCAGCCCGTCGACGACGTCCTCCTCGGACACCCCGAGCACGGACGCGAGTTCGGTGACCGTCGGCGAGCGGTCCAGCTTCTGCGAGAGCTCGTCGCTGGCCTTCGTCAGGGCCAGCCGCAGCTCCTGAAGCCGGCGCGGCACCCGCACCGACCACGACGTGTCGCGGAAGAACCGCTTGATCTCACCCACGACGGTCGGCATCGCGAACGTCGGGAACTCGACGCCCCGTTCGCAGTCGAACCGGTCGATCGCCTTGATCAGCCCGATCGTGCCGACCTGGACGATGTCCTCCATCGGCTCGTTGCGGGAGCGGAACCGCGCCGCCGCGTACCGCACCAGCGGCAGGTTGAGCTCGATCAGCGTGTCGCGGACGTACGCACGCTCGGGGCTGTCCTCGTCGAGCGCGGCCAGCCGCAGGAACAGGGAGCGGGACAGGGTGCGGGTGTCGATGGCCCCCGTGGCCACAAGCGCCGGGGCGGGCTCGGTCGCGAGCTCGGCCGGAACGTCGTCGATGGGGCCAAGTGAGTCGAGAGCATGGGGAGCTGTGTCGCTCTCCGCGAGCGTGAGCACCTTCGAGCTGCCCTGTTCTGCGGACATGCCACCCCCTTTGGGTCGCGGGACGGTCGCGGCGAACGCTCCCGTCTGAGGAACGCAGCCTTCACCTGAATACCGGAGCCGAAGCCCCGGCAAACGCGCTTCCCGCAGAATGTCACATGTCGGCAACACGCTGTAGTGACATGTCGACATCTGAGACGCCAATCCGCCCTGCAAGCAAGGGGTCTGACGCATTTTCGGCCCGCAACTGTCGGGAACGGCCCTGATGAGCGATTCCCTCTCCACGGTTACCACTCGCAACTGTTTGCGGTTACACGTCGAGGGGGCACGCAGCCGCCCACCACCCCGGTTCCCGGCTAGGCGTCGATCCGGTTCGCAGACCGCAACCGCTGGAAGCTACGCGCGAGTAGCCGAGAGACGTGCATCTGCGAGACGCCGAGTTCCGCGCTGATCTGAGACTGCGTGAGGTTGCTGTAGTACCGCAGCAGCAGGATCCGCTGCTCCCTCTCGGGCAGTTGGACGAGCAGATGCCGTACGAGATCCCGGTGCTCCACCCCGTCCAGCGCGGGGTCCTCGTAGCCGAGCCGGTCCAGCAGTCCCGGCAGCCCGTCGCCCTCCTGCGCGGCCTCCAGGGAGGTCGCGTGATACGACCGCCCGGCCTCGATGCAGGACAGCACCTCGTCCTCGGTGATGCGCAGCCGCTCGGCGATCTCCGCGGTCGTCGGGGTGCGCCCGAAGGCGGTCGTCAGGTCCTCGGTCGCGCTGTTGACCTGCACCCACAGCTCGTGCAGCCGGCGCGGCACATGGACCGTACGGACGTTGTCGCGGAAGTAGCGCTTGATCTCGCCGATCACCGTCGGCATCGCGAACGTCGGGAACTGCACGCCCCGGTCCGGGTCGAAGCGGTCGATGGCGTTGATGAGCCCGATGGTGCCCACCTGGACGACGTCCTCCATCGGCTCGTTGCGGGAGCGGAACCGGGCGGCCGCGTAGCGCACGAGGGGGAGGTTGGCCTCGATGAGCGCCCCGCGCACCCGGTCGTGCTCCGGCGTGCCCGGCTGGAGCTCCTTGAGCTGCGCGAAGAGGACCTGTGTGAGGGCACGGGTGTCCGCGCCGCGGCTCCGCTGCGGAGCCGGTTCCGAGGATGGTGCCTGAGGTGCGGTACTGGCCAGCACGGTCAACTCCACCTCGTCATCCGTCAACCCATCCGTCAACTCTCTCTTCCATCAAAAGCGGTCATAGCATCACAAGACATGTGCACTGTGTGCAAGCACCCCATAACTACGTGTTGAGGGATGAAATACGGCATAGATGTGCACCCACAGCAGAAGAGCCCCCCGTCGGAGCGACGGGGGGCTCGAAGCGGCGGGCTCAGAACTCGTAGTCGGCGATCACCCACGTGGCGAACTCGCGCCACAGCGCGACACCCGCCTGGTGGTCGGGATGGTCCACGTACCGGCGCAGCGCGTCCGCGTCGTCGAAGGCCGAGTTGATGGCGAAGTCATGGGCGATGGGGCGGTCGCTGACGTTCCAGCCGAGCTCCCAGAAGCGGATCTCGGGGATCGTGCCCTCGAGGGCACGGAAGGCCTCGACGCCCTTCACGACCCGCGGGTCGTCACGCTCGACACCTTCGTGGAGCTTGAAGAGGACCAGGTGGCGGATCATCACTTTCCTCCGTCGGCGACCCATGTGGCGAAGTCGCCGAGGGCGCGGGCGGCGTCCGATATGCCCTGGAAACCTATCAGCATGTAGTCGGCGGCCTTCTGCGGGTCCGTAATGATCACGTACATCACGAAGACCACGGCGACGTAGACGGCGACCTTCTTCGCGTTCACCGCCATCGCGGCCTCCCCTGTCACTGGTGTCCCATGCAGCGCACATGATCGCACGAAGGGCCCCGTCTGACGACGGGGCCCTTCTCCAGCGGTAGCGGAGGGATTTGAACCCTCGGTGACTTGCGCCACACTCGCTTTCGAGGCGAGCTCCTTCGGCCGCTCGGACACGCTACCGAGGGAGACCTTACAGCAAGGGGCGGCGTGCTTTGAAATCGATAAGCGGCGACGGTCATCGGCCGCGGAAGAACTCGGTGAGCAGCCCGGCGCACTCCTCGGCGAGCACGCCCTCGATCACCTCGGGCCGGTGGTTGAGCCGCCGGTCGCGGACCAGGTCCCAGAGGGAACCGGCCGCGCCGGCCTTCTCGTCGCGGGCGCCGTAGACGAGCCGGTCGAGGCGGGACTGCTGGATCGCGCCCGCGCACATCGTGCACGGCTCCAGCGTCACCACGAGGGTGCACCCGGCGAGCCGCCACCGGCCGAGTGCGGCCGCGGCCCGCCGGAGCGCGAGTACCTCCGCGTGGGCCGTCGGATCGCCGTCGGCCTCGCGTTCGTTGTGCCCGGCCGCGAGCACGGTCGTGCCGTCCGGCGCCAGGACGACGGCGCCGACGGGGACGTCCCCGCCCCGGACGGCCTCGGCGGCCTGGTCCAGGGCGAGTCGCATCGCGGGTCGCCAGGGGTCCCGTACGGGATCCGGTGGTCCCGGGGTGGTGCGTGCGGTCAGCGGACCGTCTCCAGGGTTTCCGAGGCGCCGAGGGCCTCGGCGATCTCCGTGACGGCGTCCGTCGCCAGCGAGCGCAGCTCCTTCTCGCTCACGCCGAGGTCGTCCAGGATCTGGGCGTCGCCGACCGGGCCGTGCGGCACGGCCTCGCCGGTTCCGGCGACCGGGTCACCGTCGTCCGCCTCGTCGTCGGAGTCACCGTCCTCCGTGCCGTCGAGATCGAGGGCGTCCAGGTCGTCCCCGTCGTCCGGATCGCGTCCGAGCAGCTCGTCGGTGAGGAGGATCTCGCCGTAGCTGCTGCGGGCAGCGGCGGCGGCGTCCGAGACGTAGATGCGAGGGTCCTCCTCGCCGTCCACGCGGACGACTCCGAACCAGGCGTCCTCCTGCTCGATGAGCACGAGCACCGTGTCCTCGTCGGGGGAGGCTTCACGGGCCAGGTCGGCCAGATCCGACAGGGTTTCCACATCGTCGAGCTCTGTGTCGCTCGCTTCCCACCCGTCTTCGGTGCGCGCGAGCAGTGCGGCGAAGTACACCGTGACTCTCCCACTGGTCATAGGCGTGCCGGTTGGGGGTCCCCCCGGCGGAGGTTGCGGGCGGGGAGTGCTCGTCCGAGCCCCACCCACTCGGAATCGTGGCAGAAACAAGGCGTTCAGGGGACGTCTTCGGCACCCTGTGTCCGGCAGTTCTGCTCGCACGCTCGTTGCCGCCACCTGCGGATCGTACGCGGCTTTCCCCCGCTCCACGCACGGGCCACCTCGACAACGTCCGCGCGGTTCGTGATCTTCCCCGGAGGTTTCCCCGGAGGATTCATCGGGGGTTTCCCCGGGCGTTTCCTACCAGCGGAACGTGCGCATGCGCATCGCGTGCCGCAGCCGGGCCACCTTGACGCGGCGCGGCTGGACGCGGTCGCGCAGCTCCCGGGCCTCGGCCAGATCGCGCAGGAACCGGGCGCGCCGCCGCCGGCGCTCGGCGTCGGTCTCGTCCGTCCCGTCCACCGGCTCGGCCTGGACGATCCGGGCAGGCGCACCGGACCTACGGGTCCTACCGGTCTCGTAGGCCCCGGTCTCGTATGTCTCCGCGGCCGGCGCGGGCCGTGCGCGCGGCGACGGATCGTCTCGGGAATCCCGGTCGGGCATCAGGCTCACCACCCCCAGTCCGTCTCTACCGCTTTCCCCCGGACGGGCGGTTTGACGCCGGCGTACGGGTGACGGGCGGACGGCGGGCTTGCCGTGCGGCCGGGGTCAACGGGCCCGGTTACTGTTGTCGGCATGCGTCTCCACGTCGTCGACCACCCTCTGGTCGCCCACAAGCTCACCACGCTGCGCGACCAGCGCACCGACTCCGCGACCTTCCGCCGTCTCGCCGACGAGCTGGTCACCCTGCTCGCCTACGAGGCCACGCGCGACGTGCGCACCGAACAGGTCGACATCAAGACGCCGGTGGCCACGACCACGGGCGTCAAGCTGTCCCACCCGCGTCCGCTGGTGGTGCCGATCCTGCGGGCCGGCCTCGGGATGCTGGACGGCATGGTGCGGCTGCTGCCGACCGCCGAGGTGGGCTTCCTCGGCATGATCCGCAACGAGGAGACGCTCCAGGCCTCCACGTACGCCACGCGGATGCCGGAGGACCTGTCGGGCCGTCAGGTGTATGTGCTGGACCCGATGCTCGCCACCGGCGGCACGCTGGTCGCGGCGATCCAGGAGCTGATCCGGCGCGGCGCCGACGACGTGACCGCCGTGGTGCTGCTGGCCGCGCCGGAGGGCGTCGAGGTCATGGAGCGCGAGCTGGCGGGCACCCCGGTGACGGTCGTGACCGCGTCGGTCGACGAGCGCCTGAACGAGCACGGCTACATCGTGCCGGGCCTCGGCGACGCGGGGGACCGGATGTACGGCGCGGCCGAGTAGGCCCCGTGCCCCGGGCCGCTCAGCAGCCCTTCTTCGACGTCGGCGCCGGCTCGGGCGTGGCCAGCTTGGTCAGGGCCCGGTCGGCGTCCGGCTTCGTCGCCAGCTCCTTGAAGCCGTCGCCGATGACGAGGTCGAGGGCGGTGCCCTTGCGGGCCGCCTCGGTACGCCGTTCGGCGCCCGGGAGCTGGGTGCCGAGCACCGGCAGCGAGGTGTCGAGGGCGGAGGCGGGGCCGAGCAGCACGCCGGTGCCCTTGACCTTCTTGTCGTACTGCTTGGTCGCGTTGCCCACGTCGCCGATCTTGAAGCCGCGCTTCTTCAGCTCGTCGGCGGTCTTCTTCGCCAGGCCGCTGCGGGTGGTGGCGTTGAGGACGTTGACCGTGATCGCACGCGGTTCGGGCAGGGCCTTGGCGCGGGGCGAGGGGCTCGCCTTGGTCCTGGGGGCGCAGTCCGTCCCGCTGCCGGCCGCCGAGGCACTTTCGCCGCCGCCGGTGAAGACGTCGATGAGCTGCCACGTGCCCCAGCCGCCCACGCCGAGCACGGCGGCCGAGACGACGACCAGCCCGACGAGCCTGCCGCGCCGCCGGGGCCGGCGCATCCGCGGGTACTTGTTTCCCTTGATGCGGTATTTGCCGCCCATGCCGGGGGGAGTCAGCATGCTCATGAGCGCAGCGTAGTGGGCCTGGGCGACGATGCCTACTAGATGATCATTCGACGTCGCCCAGCAGACCCGAAAGGGTCAACCCGTGACCGGCGGGGTCAGTCGAGTTCGAGCACGCGCGCGTGCAGCACCTGACGCTGCTGGAGCGCCGCCCGCACCGCGCGGTGCAGGCCGTCCTCCAGGTACAGGTCGCCCTGCCACTTCACGACGTGCGCGAAGAGGTCGCCGTAGAACGTGGAGTCCTCGGCGAGGAGCGTCTCGAGATCGAGCTGCTGCTTGGTCGTCACGAGCTGATCGAGGCGGACCGGGCGCGGCGCGACGTCCGCCCACTGCCGGGTGCTGTCCCGGCCGTGGTCGGGGTACGGCCGGCCGTTTCCGATGCGCTTGAAGATCACACGGAAAGCCTACCGGGCGGGACCTTCCGGGCGCAGCCGTGGCGGCGGAGTGCGGCGCTGAAAAAAACCCCACAAGGCGGTATGAACCGGGAACCGGGGTGTGAATATGCCGGAGCGCGAGACCGTGCCGGCGGCCCTGTGCGCCCGAGGCGGGCCGGCCGGCTCCAGGCCCGCGCCGCCGCGGCGTTCCCGGAGTGGATCCCGCAATGCGTGCGCCTGATTCGCCCGAAAGGGGGCGGCGCGGACTGGACGGCGGATCACGCGCTCGCTCTTCGGGACGGCCCGGCGACCGGGGCGGCGGAGGCGCCGGCCTGGCCTCGGCCTGGCCGTCACCGCCTCCGCCTCTGCGGCTCGGTCAGCCGCGTTACCTCTCCTTCGGGGGCTGCTGCCGCTCCCGCGTCTGCTGCCCGGACGGGCGCTGAGGCTGCGGCTGGGACGGCTTGGGGGTGTTGCGGACGGCCTCGGCGCGCAGGAGGGCGCGCAGGACCGCGTACGGGTCTTCGAGCATGGCTGTGTTCCTCGTTCCGTTTGCTGCGCATGGCTGCGTACGGGCTGACGGACAGGTGTCCGGTCCCGTCAGCAGCGCAGGACCTCGGAACGCAGGGGCCGGGGGTCGTGCCGCGGCCCCTGCGGCACGGGCACGGGGTGCGGCGCGGTGTACGCGGACCCGGGGCTCGGGAGCGGGGCGGGGCGCAGGGGGACGGCGGTGCGCCGGCCGCTCCGGGCCGGTGGGCGCAGGGCGGTGTCCAGGACGTCGCACTCGACGGCCGTGCTCTCCGTGGAGACAGCGGCCGTCGGCCCTGCGTGCGCCGCGGCGTGCGCGCCGGGCACGAGCAGGGCGAGCAGCAGGACGAGCACCCGCGGCCACGTCCTCCGACGGGTGGCGCGGGGGGCCGGCTGCGGTGCGGGGTTCACGGGAGGTGGTTCCCCGCCGCGGGTACGCGGTTCATCCCGCCGGCTGCGAGTTCCGCTCGCTCGGCGTACGGCGACCCCGGTGGCGCAGGGCGATGACGTCGGGCCCCGAGCCCCGGGGCGGGCGGGGCGCGTGCCGGTGGAGAGGGCCGCGCTCCGGTCCCCGGGGGGAGCCGCTCGATGGCTCGCTCATGATCCATGCTTGGCCCGCCCGGAACGCTCCCGCCACCTGGGACGGGCCGCACGGCTGATGGCTACGAGGGCCGGGGCCGGGGACCCCGCGGTCCGCTACTTGCCCGTCGCCTTCGCCGCCTTGGCCGCTGCCTTCATTTCCTGTTTGTGGGCCCGGACCTTCGCCAGCGACTCGGGGCCGGTGATGTCGGCCACCGAGCGGAAGGACTTCGGCTCGCCGTAGGAGCCCGCGGCCTCCTGCCAGCCCGGCGGCCGCACGCCGAGCTGCTTGCCGAGCAGGGCCAGGAAGATCTGGGCCTTCTGCTTGCCGAAGCCGGGCAGCTCGGCCAGCCGCTTCAGGAGTTCCTTGCCGGTCGTGGCGTCCTTCCAGACGGCCTCGGCGTCACCGTCGTAGTGCTCGACGAGGTACTGGCACAGCTGCTGGATCCGCTTGGCCATGGAACCCGGGTAGCGGTGCACCGCCGGCTTCTGGGAGAGCAGCGCGGCGAAGGCCTCGGGGTCGTGCGCGGCGATCTCGTGCGCGTCCAGGTCGTCCGTGCCGAGCCGCTGGGCGATGGTCGCCGGGCCCTTGAACGCCCACTCCATCGGGATCTGCTGGTCGAGCAGCATCCCGACCAGCGCGGCGAGCGGACTGCGCCCGAGCAGCGCGTCGGCCTCGGGGTCCTGGGCGAGGTGAAGAGTGACGTCCATGCCCCGATCATCCCCCGGTGCGGGCCCGGCCGCGTCCCGAGGCCCGCCCGGTCCTACGACGTCGGCCGCCAGTAGCCCAGCGCGTGCACCCGCTGCTTGGGCAGGCCCAGTTCCTTGCGGACGTATGCCGCGAGTGACCGGGTCGTCGTCGTGTCGCAGGCGATCCAGACGTACGGGTCGGACGTGCCCTGGAGCAGGCCCGGCAGGTCCGCCCTCACCTGCTCGACCAGGTGCGCGCCGGAGTCCTGGCGCGGCACCTTGCGCAGCTCGTGCCGGGCCGGGTCGGTGCGGAACGGCAGATCGTCGTCGCCGCCCTCGAACCAGACGGTGGCCGGGGCGGAGCCGAGCGCGTCCAGCAGGGAGTTGACGGCCGGCAGAGAGGCAGGGTCGCCGACGGCGAAGACGTGGGAGGGAGCGGGGTCGGGGTGCTCGAAGCCGGTGCCCTGGACCGTCGCCTCGATGGTGTCGCCGGGCTTGGCCGCCCTGGCCCAGTCGCTGGCGCAGCCCTCGTGCAGGGCGAACTCCAGGCTGAACGTCCCGGCCGCCGGGTCCGGGTCGACCAGGGTGTAGGCCCGCTGGTGGGGCTTGCCCGCGTTGTCGAACCACAGCCGTACCCACATGGTCGGGTGCACGCCGGCCGCCGCGAGCAGACCGCCGTCGGTGAAGCGCAGCCGCCGGTAGTCCGGGGTGACGTCCTCCGCCTCGGTCACGGTGAACACGAAATCCTTGGCGCGCAGCAGTTTGAGGACCGCGCCCTCCCAACCCCGCCCCTGCCCCATCCCGTATTCACCCTTCAAGTACGATTCCCGCCACAGTTATGACTTAGGCAAGGCTAACCTAAAGGAAGGTGGGGGCGCAGCGTGGCAAACGAGATCTACCGCGACGCCTGGGGCATTCCGCATCTGCGCGCGGGCGGCGCGGCCGAACTCGCCCACGCCCAGGGCCTCGTCACCGCCCGCGACCGGGCCTGGCAGCTGGAGGTCGAGCGGCACCGGGCCCAGGGCACCTCGGCGTCCTTCCTCGGCGAGAGCGCCCTGCCCTGGGACCGGTTCGCCAGACGCGCCAGACTCGACGACACCGCCAGACGCTGCTTCACGGACCTGGAGAGACGGGACCCCGAGACGGCCGACTGGCTGCGGGCGTACGTGGAGGGGGTCAACGGCGGGCTGGCGGCGGGCGCCGACGCGGCCCCCGAGTTCGCCCGCGCCCACCTCACCCCCGGCACCTGGCACCCCTGGACCCCGCTCGGCGTCTGGCTCGCCACCCACATCCTCTTCGCCGGGTTCCCGGCCAAGCTCTGGCGTGAGCAGGTCGCGGCCCGCCTGGGCGCGGACGCCATCGGCCTGTTCGCCACCGACGGCCCCGGCACGTCCGGCAGCAACGGCTGGCTGGTGAGCGGGGAGCGGACCGTCACCGGGCGGGCGGTCATCGCCGGTGATCCCCACCGCTGGATCGAGGACCCGGGCGTCTACCAGCAGATCCGCCTGTCCTGCCCGGAGTTCGACGTCGTCGGCCTGGCCGTCCCCGGTGTCCCCGGCATCGCCCACTTCGGGCACACCGGCACGGTCGCCTGGGCCATCACCAACGCCATGGCCGACTACCAGGACCTGTACCGGGAGCGGCTGCGGCGCACCGGCGCCGGGGTGGAAGCCCTCGGCCCGGACGGGGTCTGGCACCGCGCCGCCCGGCACACGGAGGTCGTCGAGGTGGCGGGCCAGGAGCCGGTCGAGGTCGAGGTCATCGAGACCGAGCGGGGCCCGGTGGTCATCGGCGGTCCCGAGGGACTCGACGGCGACCCGACGGACCCGGCCGGACCGCCCGTCGCGATCAGCCTGCGCCACCCGCCCCGCGCCACCGGCGACCTCGGCTTCGGCGCCCTGCTGCCGCTGCTGCGGGCCCGCCGGGTCGCCGACGTGGACCGCGCGTTCGACCGCTGGGCCGAGCCGGTCAACGTCGTCCAGGCCGCCGACACCGAGGGCGGTGTCCTGCACCGCGTCGCCGGGCGGGTGCCGCTGCGCGCCGAGGCCAACCGCCTGCGCCTGGTGCCCGCCTGGGATCCCGGGCACGCGTGGCAGGGCTGGCAGGAGACGCCCCGCGCCGGGCTCACCGACGGCGTCGCCGTCATGGCCAACCAGCGCGGCCCGGCCGCACCCCTCGGCGTCGAGTTCGCCCCGCCCCACCGCCACGACCGCATCACCGAGCTGCTCGCCGGCAAGGACCGCTGGTCCGCCGCCGACATGCCCGCGATCCACACGGACACCCACCTCGCCTCCGCGTCCGCCCTCCTGGACCACCTCCGGGGCCTCGACTCCCTCACCCCCGAGGCCTCCGCCCTCCGGGACCGCCTCCTCGCCTGGAACCGCCGCATGGACGCCGGCAGCGCCGACGCGGCCCTCTACTCGGCGGTGCGCAGTGCCGTCGTACGGCAACTGGCGGCGCATCCCGCCTTCGCCGCACTCGCCACACCGCCGCCGTATCCGGAGGTGTTCCAGCCCTGGCTGGCCCTCCTCCCCCGCGTGGGCTTCGCCCTCGAACACCTGCTGCGGGCCGAGGAACTGTACGGAATCGACCGCCCGTCGGCCGTGCGCGCGGCGGTCGAGGAGGTGGCCGCCCGGCCGCCCGCCGGTGTCTGGGGCGACACCCACCGGCTCGCCCCCTGGCGGGCCCTGGAGCCGGAGACGCCGTACGACGAACCGGGGCTGTCCGGCGACCACGACTGCGTGCTGTGCACCTCGGGCGTGCCGGGTCTCACCGACCGCGCCGCACGCGGCCCGGCGGCCCGGTACGTCTGGGACCTGGCCCGGCGCGAGGACAGCCGCTGGGTCGTCCCGCTCGGCGCCTCGGGCGTCCCCGGCTCACCCCACCACCGCGACCAGCTCCCCCTGTGGCTCGCCGGCGACCTCGTCCCGGTCGTCACCGACTGGACCCTGCTGAAGAAGGAGACCGATGTCTGACCCGTACGCCTCCCGCACGGCCGTCCACGAGCAGGTGACCGACGGCTTCGGCACCGTCCGCGTCCTGCCGCTGGACCCGGAGGCCGACGCCGGGACGGTCCACCGCTGGGTGAGCGAGGAGCGGGCCTCCTTCTGGGGCATGACCGGCCTCACCGAGCGTCAGGTCGCCGAGATCTACGCCCACATGGACACCCTCACCACCCACCACGCCTACCTCGTCGTCCGCGACGGCGAGCCGGTCGCCCTCCTCCAGACCTACGAGCCCGAGGCGGACCGGGTCAGCGAGTGCTACGACGTCCGCCCCGGCGACATCGGCGTCCACCTGCTGGTCGCCCCCGCCGGCCCGGGCGGCGCGCGCTCCGGCTGGACCGCACGGCTGGTGACCGCCGTCGCCCGGTACGTCCTGCTCGGCCTGGACCGCCGGAGGATCGTGGTCGACCCGGACGTCCGCAACGAGAAGGCGGTCGCCCGCTTCCTCACCATGGGCTTCACGGCGGGGCCGGTGGTCGTCCTGCCGGAGATCGACCTGCCGGACGTGTATCTGCCCGAGAAGAAGGCCCAGCTCGCCTTCCTCGACCGGGAGATACTCTTCCCCGCGTGACGCCCGACGACCTCATCGCTCACTACGGCCTGGAGCCGATCCCCCAAGAGGGCGGCCTGTTCCGCCAGACCTGGGCCGGTCCCGAGCGCCCCGACGGCAGACCGGAGGGCACGGCGATCGTCGCGCTCCTCACAGCGGACGACTTCTCCGCCCTCCACCGCCTGCCGACCGACGAGATCTGGCACTTCTACCTCGGCGATCCCCTGGAGCTCCTCCTGCTCGCCCCGGACGGCAGCACGCGGACGGCGGTGCTCGGTCCTGACGTCCTCGGCGGCCAGCACGTCCAGTTCACGATCCCGGCGGGCACATGGATGGGCGGCAGGGTGCGCGAGGGCGGGCAGTGGACCCTGTTCGGCTGCACGATGGCACCCGGCTTCACGTTCGAGGGCTATGAGCACGGGGATGCGGCGGAGCTGACGGCGCGCTATCCGGCAGTGGCGGACCGCATCCCAGGACTGTGCCGACCTGCTTTTTAGGGGCGCGGGGAACTGCGCGAACAACCCCCACACACCCGCAGCCGCCAATCCACAGCCACCGACCTCCCCCGCTGAGCGCTCCGCAACTCCCATCCGTACATAACCGGGAGCCGTACAGCCCGACCCCGGAGACCCACGTGGAGCGCAATGTCGGACACCCCCGGCGATTCCAAGCCCTGGTGCTGCTCGGCACCGTGCTGGTACTGCTCCTCGCAGGAGCAACCCCCGCCTCGGCCCACGCCGCCCTCCGCAGCACCGACCCCGACGACGGATCGGTCGTCCGGCAGGCCCCCCGCCACCTCACCCTGACGTTCACCGAATCCGTAGGCCTGCTCGACGACTCCTTCCGCGTCTTCGGCCCGGACCAGCGCCGCGTGCACACCGGCGAGGCCGAGCACGCGGACGGCCGTTCCGACACGGCCCGCGTCGGACTGCCCGGGAAACTCGCCCAGGGCACCTACACGGTGGCCTGGCGGGTGGTGTCCGCCGACAGCCACCCGGTCTCCGGCGCCTTCACCTTCTCCGTCGGCAAACGGTCCGCGACGACCGCGCCCGTCGACACCGGCCCGGACGAGGACCCGCTGACCGGCGGTCTCTACGACGCCGCCCGCTATCTCGCCTACCTCGCCGCCGCCCTGCTCGTCGGCACAGTGGCGTTCGCACTGCTGTGCCGACCCGCGGACACGTCCCCGCTGCGCAGACCACTGGTGGCCGCCTGGTGGACCCTGTTCGGCTCGACGGTCGTCCTGCTGTTGCTGCGCGCCCCGTACGAGACGGGCGCGAGTCCCGCCGCGGCCTTCGACCTCTCCGCCCTCGAACGCACGGTGACCGGCCGCCCGGGTCTGGCCCTGCTCGCCAGGCTGGCCGTCCTCCTGCTGACCGCCGCCCTCCTGCTGCGGCTGTCCCGGCACCGCGACCGCCGGGAGCCCGTGCTGCGGGCGGTGGGCGCGACCCTGGCCGTCGCCCTGGCCCTGACCTGGGCGGCGGCCGAGCACGCCTCCGCCGGGATCCAGGTGCCGCTGGCGATGACGTCGTCCGTGCTGCACCTGATCGCGACGGGTGTCTGGCTCGGCGGCCTCGTGGCGCTGCTGCTGACCCTGCGCCGGGCCTCCGTCGACGCGCTGACGGAGGTCGTGCCCCGCTTCTCCCGGATCGCCTTCGCCTCGGTGACCGTCCTGGCCGTCACCGGGCTCTACCAGTCCTGGCGCGGCCTCGGCTCACTCGCCGCGCTGACCGGCACGTCGTACGGCCGGCTGCTGCTGGCCAAACTGGTCGCGGTGACCGCGCTGCTGCTGGCGGCCGGATACTCGCGCCGGTGGACGGCCCGCCTCGCGGCACCGGCGGCCGCCGCCACGCGGACGGCCGTACCGGAACGGGTGGCACAGCCGGTCGGAGCCGGGGCGCCGGCCCAGCCGGAGGGGCCGGACGAGCCCGGCGAATCCAGCGCGGCAGAGGAGCCGGAGAAGCCGGAGGGGGCGTCGGAGGAACCGGAGAAGGCGTCCGAGCCGGCCCCCGAGTCCGGCGACGCGGACATCCGCCGTCGCGGTCTGCGCCGCTCCGTCCTCGTCGAGGTCGCCGTCGCCGCCGTGGTGCTGCTGATCACGACACTGCTCACCACCACGCTGCCGGGCCGGGCGCAGGCCGAGGCCGCACAGCGGTCCCCGGTGGGTGCGCTGCCGCCCACGACCCTCGCCTCGGTGCCCTTCGACACCGGTGGCAGCTCCGGCACCCTGTCCGGCCGCGGCACCGTGGAGGTCACCCTGGATCCGGCCCGGGTCGGCGAGAACGGCGTCCAGGCCGTGGTCTACGGCGCCGACAAGGGGCTGATCGTCGTCCCCGAGGTCCGCATCACCTTCACCCTCCCCTCCCGGAAGGTCGGCCCGATCGACGCCGGACTCACCGACGTCGGCGGCTACTGGAGCGCCAACTCCGTCAATCTGCCCCTCGCCGGGACGTGGACGATGAAGACGACCGTGCGGGTGTCGGACGTGGACCAGGTGACGGTGGAGAAGCAGGTGCGGATCGTGCCCTAGGCACCCTCGGTGCTGCCCCAGGCACCCTCGGTGCCGTCGGCCGGTCGTCGTCCAGGAGCCGTGTCATGCACTCGGCGGCGCGGACGGCTGCGTCGCCGCAGCAGTTGTTGAACAGGACGTGGACCTGTCCGGTCCGCTCGGCCAGCCGGCGCACGCGGGGCAGCCACTCGGCGAGTTCGTGCTCGCCGTACGCGTACCGGAACCGGTCCTCCTTGCTGCCGGTACCCCAGGCGGTGCTGCGTCCGTGGAACCGTACGACGGACAGCCGGGGTGAGGTGACGGGCGTGACGGGCGGTATCGACGAGGGCAGCGTCTGCGTCATGTCGACGGCGACCGCGGCCATGCCGAGCCGGGTGAGCAGCGCGCCCGTCGCCTCCTCCCGCCCCGGCTCCCACCACGAGGGATGCCGGAACTCCACGGCGACGGGCCACCCGCGGGTCCGCTCGGCGCACCCCTGGAGGAAGGCCTCCGCCCGCTCCCCGGGCCGGAACCACGGCGGGAACTGGAACAGCACGCTCCCCAGCCGCCCGGCCCGCCGCAGCGGCTCGATCCCGGCCGTGAACCGGGCCCACACCTCGTCGAGCACGCCAGGGTCGCGGTGGTCGGCCGGCAGCCCGGCCGGCATCGCCGCCTCCCTGGTGGGGTGCCCGGTCAGCAGCGAGAACGCCTTCACGTCGAACACGAACCCGTCCGGTGTCCGCTCGGCCCACAGCCGGCTGTTCCGCTCGCTCGGCAGCGCGTAGTACGAGGCGTCGACCTCGACGACCGGGAAGCGCTCGGCGTAGTGCCGTAACCGCCCCTCCGCGTCCCGCCGCCCCGCCGGATACCAGCCGCTGCCGACCAGGGCCCGGTCGGTCCAGGAACACGTGCCCACCAGGATCTCGCCCATGGGGCACCGGTTACCCGGGCGGGGCGGCGGCAGGCTCCCGGCAGGGCCGTGGCAGCAGGGTAAGGGCCGTCACAATCGGGGTAATCAGGGGATAGGTCACATATCGGATGACTGTCCTCCGAGTATCCGGAGCACCGCAGATTCCCTGCCAGCGCAGACTCCCCGCCAGAGCGAGATGACCGATCATGGAGCAGCCCGTCACCGTCGGCCGGGCCGGCCACCGGGCCGACCGGTCGCTCGGAGCGGAACCCCGAGTCCCCCCAGTCCCCCAGGCTCCCGAAGCCCCCGACGGCCCCGAAACGCCGGAGGCCCTCGCGGAGCTCGTCGGCGAGTCCCTCACCGCCCGCGTCACCCTCGACGAGCAGGGCAGGGTGACCGGCTGGAACATGGGCGCCGAGCGGCTCCTCGGGTACTCGGCCCGGCAGATGACCGGCCGCCCCGCCGCCGACCTGCTGGCCGAGCCGGTCCCGGCCCGGGGCGGCGGCCTGCCCGCGCTCGCCGACCTGCCCCGGTGGAACGGCGAGGTCAGGCTCCGGCACCACGACGGCCGGAAACTGACCGTCCCCGTCCTCGCCCACCACAGGACGCCCGGCACCGGCGCCCCCGCCTGGCTCCTCCTGTCCGCCCTGACCCGCCGGCAGCCCCGGGCCGGCCTCGACGAATCCCTCGTGAGCTGGAGCTTCACCCAGTCCCCGTGCTGCGCCCTCGCGCTCTACGACACCCGGCTCCGGCTCAGGCGGGCCAACGAGGCCATGCAGCGGGCCATGGGGCTCACCGAGGACGAGATGCTGGGCCTGCGCGTCTCCGAGATCGTCGACGACGAGGCCGGTGCGCAGGCGGAACGCAGCATGGCCCGGGTGCTGCGGTCCGGTGAGCCGCAGTACGAGGAGAACTACCTGCGCGCCCCGGGCGAGACCCGCGAGCACGCCTGGTCGGTCTTCGAGTCCGCGCTGCGGGACGCCGAGGGCACGATCCAGGGTGTCTGCATCTCCGCGCACGACATGACGGAACAGTTCTGGGCGCGCAAGCGGCTCCAGCTGATCGCCGAGGCCGGCCGGCGCATCGGCGGCACGCTCGACGTGCGGCGCACGGCCGAGGAGCTGACGGACGTCACCGTCCCGGCCCTGGCCGACTTCGTCAGCGTCGATCTGCTCGCCGCGCTGGACGACGTACCCGAACCGCCCGCCCGGGTCCTTCCGGCGGACGGGCCGCTGCTGCTGCGGCGGGTGGCGCTGCGGTCCGTGACCCCGGGGGCCCCGGAGGCGGTCGTGGCGGCCGGCCAGGTGGACGCCTACCCCGAGGGTTCGGCGCCCTACGAGAGCCTGCGCGCGGGACGCCCCACCCTGCACGAGGTGACCGACCCGGCGTTCGCGGCGTGGCTCGCGCACGACCCGGAGCGGGCCGCGCGAATCCGGGCGTTCGGCATCCACTCGGTGATGACCGTGCCGCTCACCGCCCGCGGCACCACGCTGGGAGTCGCGTTCCTCGTCCGGTACCGCAACCCCGAGACCTTCCGGCACGACGACCTGCTCCTGGCCGGGGAACTGGCCGCCAGGGCCGCGGTCAGCATCGACAACGCCCGCCGCTACACCCGGGAGCGTGCCACGGCCGTCACGCTCCAGCGCAGCCTGCTGCCGCGGCGGCTGCCCCGGCAGGCGGCGGTCGAGGTCGCCTCCCGCTACCTGCCGGCGGGCGGGCACGCCGGCGTCGGCGGGGACTGGTTCGACGTCATCCCCCTGTCCGGAGCGCGGGTGGCCCTGGTCGTCGGCGACGTCGTCGGCCACGGCCTGCACGCCTCCGCGACCATGGGCCGGCTGCGGACGGCCGTACGCACCCTGGCCGACATCGACCTGCCGTGCGACGAGCTCCTCACGCACCTGGACGACCTGGTCGCCCGGCTGAGCGTGGAGGGGGAGCACGGGGAGGACGGCGAGACCTCCGGGGACGTGGGCGCGACCTGCCTGTACGCCGTGTACGACCCCGTGTCGCGGCGCTGCTGCTTCGCCGGGGCCGGGCATCCGATGCCGGCCGTGGTGAGGCCCGACGGGAGGGCCGAGCTGATCGAACTCCCGGCCGCGCCGCCGCTCGGCATGGGCAGCCTGCCCCACGAGGCCACCGAGGTGGTCCTGCCCGAGGGCAGCCTGCTCGTTCTCTACACCAACGGCCTGATCGAGAACCGGGACCGGGACCCCGACGCCGGCGTCCACCGGCTGCGGGAGGTCCTCGCCCGCCCGGCGCCCTCGCTGGACGCCCTGTGCGACAGCGTGCTGGCCGACCTGCTGCCGCAGCGCCCGGCCGACGACGTGGCCCTGCTCGTCGCCCGCACCCGGGCGCTCGACGCGAGCCAGGTCGCCACCTGGGCGGTGCCGGACGACCCGTCCGCGGTCGCCCAGACCCGCAAGGACGTGGTGGCGCAGCTGGAGAGGTGGGGGCTGTCGGACGCGGTCTTCGTCACCGAACTGGTCGTCAGCGAACTCGTCACCAACGCCATCCGGCACGCGCAGCCGCCGATCCAGCTCCGTCTGATCCACGACAACAGCCTGATCTGCGAGGTCTCCGACGGCGGCAACACCGCTCCCCACCTGCGGCGTGCCCGCACCTACGACGAGGGCGGGCGCGGCCTGCTCCTCGTGGCCCAGCTGACCGAGCGCTGGGGCACGCGCCAGGGCGCCGCGGGCAAGACCATCTGGGCGGAACAGACACTGCCTCTCCAGTGAGGATCCACCGGCCATGACCACACACCCTTCCCACCGGGCCGCCGCGGCGCCCGTGCAGCGGGCCGCCCAGCTGGTGGGCTTCGTCTTCCTCCTGGTCGGCGTGCTGGGGTTCATCCCCGGCGTCACCACCGACTACGGCTCGATGGAGATCGCCTCCCACGAGTCGGGCGCCGAACTGCTGGGCCTGTTCCAGGTCTCGGTCCTGCACAACCTCGTGCACCTGATCTACGGCCTGGTCGGCCTGGCCCTCGCCGGCACGGCCGCCGGAGCGTACTCGTACCTGCTGGTCGGCGGTGCGGTCTACCTGGTGCTGTGGGTCTACGGCCTGTCCGTCGGCCATGACAGCGACGCCAACTTCGTCCCGCTCAACGAGGCGGACGACTGGCTGCACTTCGCCCTGGGCATCGTGATGATCGCCCTGGCTCTGGCCCTGGGCCGCCGCCGCCCGGCCCGCACCTCCCGCACCGGCGCGGACCGGTAGGCGTCCCGGCATCCTGGACGGACGTCGTGCAGACCTTCCTCCCCCACCCGGGGTTCCGGGAGTCGGCCCTGGTCCTGGACCGCCGCCGGCTCGGCAAACAGCGCGTCGAGGCCTTGCAGGTGCTGCGCGGCCTGGTCGTACCGGGGTACGGCTGGCGCCACCACCCGGCGGTCCGGATGTGGGCCGGATACGAGGAGGCGCTCGTCCGCTACGGCCTGGAGATCTGCCGCGTCTGGCGCGAACAGGGCCACCAGGACAGCTGCGCGGCCACCCTGGTCGCCGACCTCGGGGAGATCCGCCCGCACGCCCCGGTCCGCGACCAGCACGTCCTGGCGGCCCAGGGCGAACTGCCCCCATGGCTGGGTGACACCCCCTTCCACCACAGCCACCGCTCGGCCCTCGTCCGCAAGGACCCCGCCACCTACGCCGACCTCTTCCCCGGCGTCCCGGACGACCTGCCGTACGTGTGGCCGGCGTCGGACCGGGCGGCGTAGAACCGGTCGGCGTAGGTCGGCGGCCGTGTAGGCATTACAGCCAACTTCCTTCCGTGCCGCCCCCGTTGTCCGATCAGACGTTGCGTGTTCCACTGGATCTTTTCTGGCACATCGGTCACCGGTCACCCGCTCCCGGGCGGGCAGGCACTCCGTGGGGGGTCCGTGTGTGAAGAACTGGGGTTCGAGAAACTCCTCGGCGAGGAGGGCTTCTTCGCGCGGCTGCTGGGGCGGGCGCCCTCGGGAGCCGGCCGGGACCTGCTGTACGGCCCCGACCTGCCCGTCGTCCTGCTCACCGGCGGCCCGGGCATGGGAAAGGGCCGGCTGCTGCGCGCCGTACGGGACCGTTTCGCCACCAAGGTGCCGGTGATCCACCTGGACTGCGCCTCCCCGGTGTACGCGGACCGCGCGGACCCGGAGCCCGGCGCCCGCTCGGCCGCGACCGAGGCCCTGGTCGAGGTGGCCCGGCGGTTGTGCACCTGGCAGGGGACCGGCGGCTCGTTCGCCTTCCCGCGTCTCTTCACGGGCCTGGCCATGATCGCGACCGGCGTCGCGGAGGGCACGCCCGAGGCGGTCGCGACGGAGGCCGAACGCTACGAGGCCCTGGCCCAGAAGCAACGCCTGCGGGGGCTGAGCGTCGGCGACTTCTGGCGCGGTGTCCTGCGTGGCACCATCCGCAACCTCCTGACCACCCTCGGGCAGGCGCTCGACCCGTACTCGGCGGCCGTGAGCAACGCCCTCCTGGACGCGCTGTTCGAGGGGCTCGCGCCCCGGGGCAGGGCGGAACTGGGGCGGATCTACGGCGCGTATCCCGGCGCCGCCGGGCAGCCCAGGATCGGGCTGCGCATCCTCGCCGCCGACTTCCGGGCCGGCGGCGAGGCACGTGAGGTCGCGGAAAGCTTTCTTTTCCGGGCCCTGCGCGAGGACCTGGAAGCGGCGTACGCCTCCCCCGCGGGCTGGCTGCGCCGGGTCGGCCGCCCGGGCCTGCTGCTGGACCACGCCGAGTCGGCCCTGGGAGAGCGGCTGCTGCGCGCCGTGCTCACGGACCGCCGGGGTGGACAGCGCGACCGCGTGGTCATCGTCGGCACGGCACGCCGGCCGGACGGCGGCGCCTTCCTGCACGGCGGCCTGCCGCCCGAGGAGTCGACGCCCCCGGCGGAGTACCGCCCCGCCGACGGCGCCCCGCCCGCCTGGTCCCGCCGCACGGACGAGGGCGCGGACCGGGCACCCCTGGCCGACGGCGTGCTCCTGCTGCGGATGCCGCTGCTCACCGGCGACCAGCTGCGCCGGGAGACCGTACGAAGACAGCAGCGCGCCGAGCCGGAGGGCGGCACGAACCGCCGCCGTATCGACGCCGCCGTGGCCCGGTTGAGCGGCGGCCGGCCGCACACCGTGATCCGCCTGGCCGAAGCCGCCGCCGCCTTCCGCATGCCGGCGGACGCCAACGACCGGGACATCCTGGACGCCCCGTTACGGCTCCCCGGCGACGACACCCTCGAACGCCCCGTCGCGGACGTCCTCCTGCGGGAACTGATCCTCGACCAGTTACCCGTACGGCTCCCGACCGAGCACCACGACCACTGGCTCGACCTCCTCACCCACCTCTCGGTGGCGCACGACCCGGAGTGCGCGGACGTCCTGCTCCGCCACCACCAGCAGGGCCACGTCCACCACCTGACCGCGCATCACGTCGCCCGGCTCCTCACCGACACGGGCTGGCCCAGCTGCGAACGCCACTTCATAGGCGACTTCGGCCTCCGCCAACTGCTGGTGCACCGGCTGTACGGATTACGCCCCGGCGGGGCCGCCTGGTACGCCGACCATCACCTGCTGCGCGACCACTATGCGCGGCGTGCGGTGGGGGAGACGGGGGGTTGGGGGAGCGCGGCTTCGGGTGGTGGGTCACCAGGTGGTGGGGTGCCGGGTGGTGGGCCGCCGGGTGGTGGGGCGCTGGGTGATGGGTCGCCGAGTGGCGGGTCGCCCGGTGGCGGGGTGCTCGGCGGTGCGGCCTCGCGCGGTGGGGTGCCGGACGGAGGGGCCGTGCCCGGTGGGGTGCCGGACGGAGGCGGCTTGCGAGGCGGAGAGCCGGGCGGCAGGGCCGTGCGCGGCGGAGCGCCGGACGGCGATTCCTCGCGCCACGGGGCGCCGGACGGCGGGGCGTTGCGCGGTGGGTCGCCGGACGGTGGAGGCCTGCGAGGCGGAGAGCCGAGCGGTGGAGCCTTGCCAGGCGGAGAGCCGGGCGGCGCGGCCGTGCGCGGCGCGGATCCGGACGGCGGGGCGTTGCGCGGCGGCGTGCCGGACGGCGAGGCCTCGCCCCAGGGGGCGCCGGGCGAGGGGACGCCGGGCACGGGAGGCCGGCGCGCCGGAGCCTCACCCGGCACGGCGTGGGGGACCAGCGGAGCGTGGGGCGGCGGCGCGGCCCGGCCCGGCAACGGGCCCTGGGGAAGCGGAGCCCCCGGCGGCGGTGCCTTCCGCTCGCTCACCGCCCACCGCATGAACCACCACCTGGTCTCCGGCGGGGTGGACGACGTCGTCAGCCACCTCGCCGCCACCCTCCCCGGCCGCCCCCGCGAGTGGTGCGCGGAGCTCCTGGAGATCGCCCAGGCGCCGTACCCGGGCGGGGCGGACGCCCGGCGGGAACGCGCCCAGGGCCTGGTGCCCGTGGACGGCCCCCCGCTGCGCCGCACCGTCGACCAGCTGCTGCACGCGGTCTGGCTGTGCGAGGAGCGGACCAGGCCGACCGGCAAGGAGACCGCCCGCACCCTCGCCAAGCTGCTGGACCTGCTGTCGATCATGGACTTCGAGGGCGCGGGTCTGCTCAGCAGGACGGCGACGGACTGGAGCGGACTCGCGGAGAACGAACAGCCCCTGTTGCGCTGCACCTGCACCGAACAGCTCCGGAGAAGGAGATAACGGGCATGCCCAGATGGCGGAAGATCCTCTTCTCACTCCTGGGCGCGGCGGCGCTCGCGGCCGGCCTGGTGCTCGTCTACCTGCTCGTCACCAGGCCGGACACCTGCGCGGACGGCGTGGAGCGGATCGACGGCGAGTGCATCGGCGTCAACGGCGAGGGCTACGACTTCGGCACCCCCGAGATCACCGACGTGGCCCGGGCCATCGCACGCGAGAACCGGAGGATCGAGAAGCAGCCGTACGTCACGGTCGCGATGATGCTGCCACTCCAGTCAGACCGGGAGGCCCTGCGCCGGCAGATGCGCAGTGACCTCCAGGGCGCCTACCTGGGCCAGCGCCAGGCCAACGCGGGCGAGGGCGAACCCCCGAAGATCCGCCTGGTGCTGGCCAACCCCGGACAGGACTACGGCCGTCAGGCCAAGGTCGTCGACACCCTGCTGCGGATGGCCGCCTCGCCCGAGGACCGGCTGCGCGCGGTCACCGGCTTCAACCTGAGCCTCGACGCCACCGAGGCGGCCGTCGCCCGGCTGACGGAGAACAAGATCCCGGTGCTCGCCGCCCGGATCAGCGGAGACCGGATCGCCAACGAGGACCGGCCGGACGGGATGGCGAAGCTCCGCTTCCCGGGTCTGGCCCGCATCCTCCCCACCAACCACGACGCGGCCCAGGCCCTGGCCAACTTCAACGGCGAACGCGGCCGGCAGAACCTCAGGACGGTCCTGGTCTACGACAAACGCCCGGACGGCTACAACGAGTCGCTGGCGAAGGCCTTCAGCAGGATCGAGGAGAAGGGCCCGGCCGGCCCCGCCGCGATGTCGTTCGAGTCCCCGTCGATCGACGAGGCGGGCTCGACCGGCAACCAGTTCACCCAGACGGCCAACAACATCTGCGACTCCCGGGCCGACACGGTCTACTTCGCGGGCCGCACCCTCCACCTGCGCATCTTCGCGCTGAAGCTCGCCGAGGTGGGCTGCAAGGACCGCCACTACACCATCGTCAGCGGCTCGGACGCGGCCTCGCTGCGGCAGGACATGACGGAGCGGGACTGGGCCAGACTCCGCGGCGACGACGGCAGGCCGAAGGTGACGGTGCAGTACGCGGCCCCCGCCCACCCCGACGCCTGGACGACGGAACTGACGGCCTGGACGAAGAAGTACAGGGCGACCCACGACCGCGAGCCGGCCGACCGGGACCTCCCTCAGTACCTGACCGAACCGAAGGCGGCCCTGGACGCCCTCAGGCAGCAGATCAGCGCGACCGAGAACGAGGGGATCAAGCTGGGCTCCACTCCCAACTTGGAGGACTCCCGGACGATGCTCGTCCACGACGGACTCATCACCATCGGCAAGGCCCTCCACCAGGCCCAGAGGAACGACCCGGAGTCGGTCCCCACCCGCGAGGACGTGGGCCGTCAGTGGCCCCTTCTGCAGTCCCGCCACCGCGTCC
The DNA here is from genome assembly GCF_055562795.1 of Streptomyces sp. NPDC016851. Classification (NCBI taxonomy): domain Bacteria; kingdom Bacillati; phylum Actinomycetota; class Actinomycetes; order Kitasatosporales; family Streptomycetaceae; genus Streptomyces; species Streptomyces sp. NPDC016851. The sequence goes on along the minus strand of NZ_JBVHEP010000012.1, from coordinate 111,145 downwards.
CGGGCACCAGCGGCCTGATCTGCCTCACCACGGGCGGCAACGCCTACGACAAACCGGCCGCGATCGTCGAACTGGACCCGGGCCGAAGGGGCCGCGGCACCCTGAAGTTCGTCGGCCTGGGCTGGCCGACGGGCAAGCCGCAACCGCAGAACTGCGTCATCCCCAGCAGCACTTCGTGAGGCCCTGAGGCCCTGAGGATCTGAGGACCTGAGGACCTGAGGGCTCAGCGGTCCGCCGGACCGGCCGCCCGTTCCGGAAGCAAGGCGTCCAGGGCCCGGTCCAGGACGGTGAGCAGGTGCTCGCGCTCCTGCGGGGTGTAGAGCATGCGCAGGGCCAGCCCGTCGGACACCGCGATCACGGCATCGGCGAGGACGGCCGCCCCGCCCCCGTGCCCGGCGCTCTCCAACCAGGCGGCCAGTGCTTGACGGATGTCCTGGTCGACCTGCTGCCGGATCGCGGCGAGGCGGGGGTGGTGCGCCGCGTACACGGCGAACGCGAGTTGCGTCGTGGCCTCGGCCCGCCGCTCCACGTCCACGGGAAGCGTGGTCAGGATCAGCTCCCGCAGCGCGCGCCGCAACGGCAGCGAGGTGTCCACCCCGGCCATCCGGCGCCCCACCCGTTCGCCGACCAGCTCGGCCGCGAAGGCGAGCATCTCGTCCTTGGTGCGGAAGTACTTCTGCACGGCTCCGGCGGAGCGGCCGGACGCGGCGGCCACGGTGCGCACGCTGACCTCGTCCAGGCCACGGTCGGAGACCAACTGGAGCAGGGCGGCACCGATCTGACGCCGCTGTTCCTCCCGGTCGACGGTCTTGGGCATCGTCACGCTCCCCTTTTAAGATACAGTCGTATTCTAAAGCGCCGTCAGGTCGGGTGCCCCACGGTGCCCGAGAGAGGACAATGATGGACGACCGACACGAGCCCGCCCCGCCCGCGCTGCGGGTCTCGGACAGTGACAGGGACAAGGCGCTCGCCGTGCTGGCCGCGGCGCTGGCCGAGGGCCGGCTCGATCCACCGGAGCATGAGGCCCGCGCCCAACGCGCCCTCCAGGCCCGTACGACCGCCGAACTGGCCGCCGTGACAACCGACTTGCCCGCCCTCGCGCCCACCCGCGCCGACCGGAACCGCAAGGACCTCCACGACTGGCTGACCGAATGGCGCTACTGGCTGGGCGGAGCGGTGATCCTCTCCGCCATCTGGGCCGCCCGGTGCGCCCAGCGGGGAGAACTGACCCACTACTGGCCGATCACGCCGTTGGCGGTGTGGGCGGCGGTCCTGATCGCCCTCGCCATCTGGCCACGCGGGTCGGACGGCACCGAAGACTGACCCGGCCGCGAGCCGACGGACCGGCTGTCACGGACTCCGCCGGTCGATAGTCCAAGGTTTCCTGAATTCAGGAATTAATGTACTGTCGCGCTGTGCTGACTGTTGCCCCCGACATCGAAGTGCTGGCCCGGTTCGGCCGCGCGCTCGCCGATCCGATCCGTTGCCGCATCCTGCTCGCGCTGCGCGAGGCCCCGGCCTATCCCGCCGATCTCGCCGACACACTCGGCATCTCGCGCACCCGACTCTCCAACCACCTCGCGTGCCTGCGCGACTGCGGACTGGTCGTCACCGTGCCCGACGGCCGCCGCACCCGCTACGAACTGGCCGACGAGCGCCTCGGGCACGCGCTGGACGACCTGCGCGCGGCCGTGGTGGCCGTCGAGACCGACCGCACCTGTGCGGAGGCCGACGACAAGGGATGCTGCTGATGACGGCGATATCCCTCGCCCCCTCACCGGCCCGCCGAGAGGAACTCGCCCGGCGCATCCGGCTGCTGGTCACGGTGACGATCGCCTACAACGTCATCGAGGCGATCGTCGCCATCACCGCCGGCACCCTCGCCTCCTCCACCGCCCTGATCGGCTTCGGCCTGGATTCGGTCATTGAGGTCTCCTCCGCCGCCGCGGTGGCCTGGCAGTTCTCCGCCCGTGAGCACGCCGTGCGCGAGGCGCGGGAGAAGACGACCCTGCGGATCATCGCGGTGTCCTTCTTCACGCTCGCCGCCTACGTCGCCGTCGACGCCGTACGCGCGCTGACCGGGGCGGGTGCGGGGGAGGCGGAGCGTTCCGTTCCCGGCATCGTGCTTGCCGCCCTCTCCCTCGCGGTCATGCCGTTCCTGTCGGCGGCCCAACGCCGCGCGGGCCGTGAACTCGGCTCGGCCAGCGCGGTCGCCGACTCCCAGCAGACGCTGCTGTGCACGTACCTCTCGGCCGTGCTCCTGGCCGGCCTGGTCCTCAACGCCACCCTGGGCTGGTCATGGGCCGACCCCATCGCCGCCCTCGTCATCGCGGCCATCGCCGTCAAGGAGGGCCGCGACGCCTGGCAGGGCAAGGGCTGCTGCGCCCCCTCGGCCGGGCCGGCCCCGGTCGCCGGCGCTGACACGGACGCGGACGCGAACGGAGCGTGCGACTGCCGCCCGGGTTGCGCCTGCTGCGCCTGACCCCGCCCCGGTCACGGAGCGCGGTGCCGAGGTCGGTCATCGCCGGATCAGCAGCAGCCGCCCGCGGCGGCCGGTGCGGCCGGTTCCCCGGCACCGGTTCCGGCCGGGGCCGGGTCGGCGCAGCAGGTACTGCCCCGCTGCTTGGCCAGGGAGTCGGCGTCGGCCTTGACGACGTACACCTCCCAGGGCTCCCCGCCGGGGCCGCGGACCCAGACCTTGTCCTGGACGGCGTAGCAACAGGTCGTGTCGTTCTCCACGTCGGTGGTCAGGCCCGCCTCGCCCAGACGTGCGGTGGCGGCGTGCACCGCCTCGGCCGTCCCGACCTCGACGCCGAGGTGGTCCAGGCGGGTCGCCTCATCTGCGGTGCCTTCGATGAGAACGAGCTTCAGCGGGGGCTCGGCGATGGCGAAGTTGGCGTAGCCGTCGCGGAGTTTGGCGGGTTCGGTGCCGAAGAGCTTGGTGTAGAAGGCCACGGACTCGGCGAGGTCGGGGACACGGAGGGCGAGCTGGACACGGGACGTCATGGCGAACCTCCTGGAGGGACAGGGGAGTTCAGCAGCCGCCGGAAGGGGTGGCCGGGGCGGCGGTGCCGATCTGCAGGGTGGACGGGGCGGCGCAGCAGCCTCCGCCCTCGGTGGCGGCCGTGTCGGGCTCGTCGAACAGCCCGGCCCCGCCGCACACACCCGTCTCGGGCAGGGTCAGTTCGACCCGCTCGGCGGCCTCACGGTCACCGGCGAGCGCGGCGGTGACGGAGCGGACCTGCTCGTAGCCGGTCATCGCGAGGAACGTGGGGGCGCGGCCGTAGGACTTCATGCCGACCAGGTAGACGTCCTGTTCCGGGTGGGAGAGCTCGTTCACGCCGTGCGGGTAGACGGTGCCGCAGGAGTGGACGTTGGGGTCGATGAGCGGGGCCAGGGCGGTGGGCGCCTGGAGACGGTCGTCCAGGCCCAGGCGGAGCTCGGAGAGGAAGGACAGGTCCGGGCGGAGACCGGTCAGGACGATCACCTCGTCGACCGGATCCAGGCGGCGCCCGTCCTCGGCGACCAGGACCAGCCGGTCCCCGTCCCGCTCGACGGCGTGCGTACGGAACCCGGTGACCGCGCTCGCGTGGCCTTCCTCCACCGCGGCCTTGGCGCGCAGGCCGAGGGCGCCCCGAGCGGGCAGCTCGTCGGCTTCCCCGCCGCCGAACGTAGAGCCGGTGATACCGCGGCGCAGGACCCACACCGCGTGGGTGCCCGGCTCCTCCTGCGCCAGGTCGGCGAGGGCGGCGAGCGCGGTGAAGGCGGAGGCTCCGGAGCCGACGACGGCGGTGCGCCTGCCCGCGTACCGGGCGCGGACGGCCGGGTCGCCCAGGTCGGGGACGCGGTAGGAGACGTGGCCGGCGGCGGCCCTCTCGCCGAGGGCGGGCAGCCCGTCGGCGCCCAGCGGGCCGGGCGTGGACCAGGTGCCCGAGGCGTCGACGACCGCGCGGGCGCTGATCCGTTCCTCACGGCCGTCGGCCGACAGGACATGCACCGCGAAGGGCTGCTCGTCGCGGCCGGAGTCGACGACGCGGTCGCGTCCGGCGCGGGCGACGCCGGTGACGGTGGCGCCGTAGCGGACCTTGTCGCCGAGGACGTCGGCGAGGGGCTGGAGGTAGTGCGCGGCCCAGTCTCCGCCGGTGGGGTACGTGGAGCCGTCGGGTCGGGTCCAGCCGGTCGGCGCGAGGAGCTTCTCCGCGGCCGGGTCGATGACCTCCGACCAGGTCGAGAACAGCCGCACGTGCGCCCACTCGCGCACGGCCGTGCCGGCCGACGGCCCGGCTTCCAGGACCAGCGGTTCGATGTCCCGCCCGATGAGGTGGGCGGCGGCAGCAAGGCCGACCGGCCCGGCTCCGATGACCACGACGGGCAGCTGACTCGTCGGCAGCTGACCAGTGGGCAGCTGACCAGTGGGCACGCTGTCGCTCGACACGGACACGAGATTCCCCTTTGATTCGACATCTGTCGATGGCTTGTGTTGCCAGCGTCCCACCTGCTTCGACAGCCGTCAACATAGACATTCATCGAATCCACCCCCTGGCCCCATTGATTCGACGCATGTCAACATAGACACATGCCGAATACGCGAGTGCTACCGCTGCTGGACGCCGAGGTCTCCGAGGTCGCCAAGGCCCCCGAGGCCGTGGCGCCGTGCTGCCCGCCCCTCACCGAACGTCCCTTCACCGCGGAGGAGGCGGAAACAGCCGCGCGGATGTTCAAGGCCCTGGGGGACCCGGTGCGGCTGCGGCTGTTCTCGGCGGTGGCCTCGCACGAGGGCGGCGAGGCGTGCGTGTGCGACATCTCCGACGTCGGCGTCTCGCAGCCGACCGTCTCGCACCACCTGAAGAAGCTGAAGGAGGCCGGCCTGCTGACCTCCGAGCGGCGCGGAACCTGGGTCTACTACCGCGTCGAGCCGTCCGTGCTGTCCGCGATGGGCAAGCTGCTGACCATTCCGCAGGCCGCAGCCTGAACCCACCGACGGAAACGCGATCTCAGGCGGAGCCGTTGGCGCTGAATTTCCGCCGCCAGGCCAGCGACACGTACACGAGCGCCACCAGGACCGGCACCTCGATCAGCGGCCCGACCACGCCCGACAGCGCCTGACCGGAGGTCACGCCGAAGGTGGCGATGGCGACCGCGATGGCCAGCTCGAAGTTGTTGCCGGCCGCAGTGAAGGCGAGGGTCGCGGTGCGGTCGTAGGCGAGGCCGATGGCCTTGCCGAGGGCGAAGGTGCCGAACCACATCACCGCGAAGTACACCAGCAGCGGCAGCGCGATGCGGACCACGTCGAGCGGCTGCGAGGTGATCGTCTTCCCCTGGAGGGCGAAGAGGATGACGATCGTGAAGAGCAGCCCGTACAGCGCCCACGGCCCGATCGCGGGGAGGAAGCCGCTCTCGTACCTCTCCCGGCCGAGCCTGCGCTCACCGACGCGACGGGTGAGGAAGCCGGCCAGCAGCGGGACGCCGAGGAAGATGACGACGTTCAGGGCGATCTTCCCCATGGAGATGTCCAGCTGCTCCCCGTCGCCCAGGCCCAGCCAGCCGGGCAGCAGATCGAGGTAGAGCCACCCCAGCAGGCCGAACGCCACCACCTGAAAGACCGAATTCAGCGCGACGAGCACGGCAGCGGCCTCGCGGTCACCGCAAGCGAGGTCGTTCCAGATGATGACCATCGCGATGCAGCGGGCCAGCCCGACGATGATCAGGCCGGTGCGGTACTCGGGCAGGTCCGGCAGGAACATCCAGGCCAGCGCGAACATCACCGCCGGCCCGACGAGCCAGTTGATGACGAGGGAAGAGACCATGAGCCTCTTGTCGCCGGTGACGGCGTCGAGCTTGTCGTAACGGACCTTGGCCAGGACCGGGTACATCATGATCAGCAGGCCGATGGCGATCGGCAGGGAGATGCCGCCGATCTCGACCTTGGCCAGAGCGTCGCCGAGGCCGGGGACGGCACGCCCCAGCCCCAGGCCGACGGCCATCGCGGCGAGGATCCACACGGCGAGAAAACGGTCGAGCGTCGACAGCTTCGCGACGACCGAGGACTCCTCGACGGTCGCGGCTGCTTCGGTGCGGGTCACGGGCAGGCCCTCTTCTTGCCGGCGGCGGTGCGTGCGGACTCGGCCAGGTCGGCGAACTGCCCGGCCAGCCGGGCGATGACGTCCGGGCGCAGCTTGTAGTACATGTACCGCCCGCACGGCTCCGTCTCGACGACCCCGGCCTCGCGCAGCACTCTCAGATGGTTGGACAAGTTGGTCTGCCGAGCACCGGTCTCCTCCACCAGGTGGGTGGTGCACAGCGTCTCTTCCGCGAGCAAGGTCACGATCCGCAGCCTGAGCGGATCGGCCAGGACCCGGATCAGATCAGTTTCGGCTGATGTCAGCATGGGCTGATACTTTCACACCAGTGAACCGCTGACGAAGGAAGAACCGATGTCCTCCAGCCCGCTCGCCTCCGTACTGTTCGTCTGCGTCCACAACGCCGGGCGTTCGCAGATGGCCGCCGGCTTCCTCCACCACCTCGCGGGCGACCGGATCGAGGTCCGCTCCGCCGGCTCCGTCCCAGGCGACAGGGTCAACCCCGCCGCGGTCGAGGCCATGCGGGAGATCGGCATCGACATCGCCACCGCCAAGCCGAAGATCCTCACGACCGAGGCCGTCCAGGCGTCCGACTACGTCATCACCATGGGCTGCGGCGACGCCTGCCCGGTCTTCCCCGGCAAGAAATACCTGGACTGGGCCCTGGAGGACCCGGCGGGCAAGGGCGTCGAGGCCGTCCGCCCCATCCGCGACGAGATCAGAACGCGCATCGAGGCGCTGATCACCGAGATCGACGCCGGGCCCGTGTCCCGTACCGGCACCTGAGACCCCACACGCCGAAGGGCCCCACCGCGAACGGTGGGGCCCTTCGACATCGTGCCCGGTGAGTCTGCCTCGGGGAGGCGCGCTTGCGGTTACGAGAAGGGGGAGCATCAGTGCCCGAACGCGCCCGAGCGCGCTGCGTACCTGCGCATGCTCCTGCACTGCCCCGGGTGCCCGGACTGCCGGGCCGTGGACGCCAACGGCGAGGCCATCGGTACTTGCGAGACCGCCGCCCGGCTCTACGTTCTGGTGTCCCGCCTGCTCCACAAGCTCCGCAGGGAGGCGGTCCAGCACATGGTTTCGTACGGTGAGAAGGAGATGGTGGGCGGCGGGAACAGCTGTCCGGAGACCGAGAGAGAGCCATCGCCATCGTGAAGCCGTCCGGCCGCACATGCGCGTGCGCTACGGAAGCGGGCCTTCGCCCGGTGGGCTCTGGTGCCTGACGGGCCGGGTCGGACCGGCGCCGAGCAACGACTGCTCGAGCGTGAGGGCGAGCTGCGGTGTCTCGGCGCGGCGCTCGTAAGGGCGAAGGCCGGCAAAGGCGCGGTCGTGGCGCTGGAGGGCTCGGCGGGGATCGGCAAGACCCGGCTGCTACGAGCCGCGATGGAGCTTGCGGCGGAGAGCGGCGTGGCCGTGGTCAGCGCTCGCGGCGGGCAGATGGAGACCGAGTTCGCCTTCGGCGTCGCCAGACAGTTGTTCGAGCCGGTCTTGACCGGCGCGGAGAACGGCGAGCGTGAGCTGTTGCTCGAAGGAGCTGCCGCTCCCTCAGCGTGGCTGCTCGGTGGCGGCCGCGCCGATCGTCTCGGCGAACCGGTCGGCGGCAGCGACGACCGCAGCTTCGCCACGCTGCACGGGCTCTATGGGTTGACCGCGAAGCTGGCGGCGCGAACGCCGCTGATGGTGGTGGTCGACGACGCGCACTGGGCCGATGTGCCGTCGCTGCGGTTCCTGGGCTATCTGGCTCGGCGCGTGCACGGGCTGCCGGTGCTGCTGACCCTGGCAGTGCGCCCGGAGGACCCCGGCGCCCACGGCCTGCTGCTCACGGAGCTGGTGGCGGGCTCGGAGGTCGACGTCGTCCGACTGGGCCCGTTCACGATCGAAGCGGTACGAACCCTGCTACTGGACGCATTCGAAGCAGTGCCCCTCGAGCCGGGGTTCGTCCGTGGTTGCTGGACGATGACGGGGGGCAACCCGTTCCTGGTCAGGCAGCTGATCGGCGCCCTGCGTGCCCGGGGTGCGCAGCCGACCTCGGCAGCAGTCGAGCAGGTTGGCGAGATGGGCGTGGAAACAGTGGCGCGGTGGATCAACCTGCGTCTGGCGGGCCTGCCGCCGTCGGCTACGGCGCTGGCTGCGGCCGCGGCGGTGTTGGGTGACGGAGCCGATGTAGTGCTGGCCGCCCGCCTGGCAGGACTCGATCCACCAAGCTGCGACGAGGCCGTGGACGGACTTGTCTCGATGAGTATCCTGCGCGTCGCCAATGGGCTGGGATTCGCCCACCCACTCGTACGCTGGGCGATCTATGCCGGGCTTCCCCCGCGTCGGCGGGCGCGAGTGCACCGGGACGCCGCCCGGCTGCTGTGGCACGCGGGGGTCGCGGTCGAGCACGTGGCGTCGCACCTGCTGGCAGCCGCCCCGGCCGGCGACGGGGAGGTCGCCGACATCCTGCTCGACGCAGCTCGCTCCGCGACCCAAAAGGGCGCACCCGACCTCGCGGTCCGCTACCTCAAGCGAGCCCTCGCGGAGTCGGCACCCGACGCGCCCAGGTCCGGGCTGCTGCGCGAGCTCGGTGCCGCCGAGCAGAACGCAGGCCAGTTCGAAGCGGCCGCAGAAGACCTGCGGCGTGCACTGAAGTGCACCGACGACATGGCGGCGAAGATCGAGATTGCGTTCCGCCTGCGCACGGCACTGGTGTGGTCGGATCGCGCGCAGGAGGTCGCACCCGCTCTGGACGGCCTCATCGCCGAGGCCACCGAGCGGGACTCCGAGGGCGCGCTGCTCTTGGAAGCAGCCGTGGCCGGGGCCTTGCAGGTGGACCTCTCGACGCCGCGCGAGCTACGCGGCCGCGTCCGGCAGGTCGTCGGGCCCGCCTTCGCCGGCGAACCCGTCCCTCCCCACATCTCCAGCTTGGCGGCGGTCGAGGCACTCTTCGCCAACGAACCGGCCACTCGTGTTCTCCGTCTGGCCGAGGAGGCGGTCCGCGGCTGGTACCAGGCGCCCGAGTTCGCACGTGGACCGATAAAGGCCCAGCTCTTCGTGGCGCTGATCCTGGCCGAGAGCCACTCGCTCGCCCGGCGGCTGCTTGACGACGAGGTGGCGGATGCACGCCGCCACGGGTCGGCCGCGCAGTTCCTGAACGCGGCTGTGCTCCGCTCGACGCTCTTCCACCGCGTGGGCATGCTGGCCGAAGCCGAGGCTGATGCCCGCGCCGCGTTGGAGGCGGCGCACCTCCATCCGGGGACCGGGCCGTCCGGCAGCCGGCCGCCGGCTCATTCCCTGCATGCTCCGATGGCGGTCGCCGTGCTGGTCGACACCATGATCGAACGCGGGGAGATCAGGGACGCCGAGCGGCTGCTGACCGAGACCGGGTTGGCCGACGCCGACAGTCCTCTGCTGCTCTTTTCCTTCCTGATCGGCGCGCGCGCCCGGCTGCGGGAGGCCCAGGGCCGGACGGCGGAGACGATCAATGAGCTCCTGGCCCTGGGCGCCCGGACGGAGGGCGCGGTCCTGACACCCGCACTCGTGCCGTGGCGATCGCGGGCGGCACTCGCGCTGGCAGGCACGGACACCGATGCGGCGCGTCGGCTGGCTCGTGAAGAGCTCGAGCTTGCACAGGCCTTCGGGGCGCCGGGAACGTTCGGGGTGGCCTTGCGCGCGGCCGCGCTGACGGGGGCCCCGGACGAGAGGGTGGACCTCCTGCGGGAATCGGTGGCGGTGCTCGAGGACTCGTCGGCGCGCCTTGAGCGGGCACGCTCCCTCGTCGAGCTGGGTGCTTCGTTGCGTCGCCGGGGCCGACGCTCCGAGGCGCGCACCGCGCTGGAGCGCGGAATGGACGGCGCATGGTCCTGTGGGGCGACCGCGCTGGCACAGCGGGCGAGCGAGGAGCTACGAGCCGGCGGTGCGCGACCTCGTCGGCTGGCGCTCACCGGTGTCGACGCACTCACCGGCGCCGAGCGCGGCGTCGCCGGCCTCGCCGCCCAGGGCCTCACCAACCGGCAGATCGCGGAAGCCCTCGTCATCAGCCTGCCCACCGTGGAGACCCACCTGCGCCACGTCTTCCAAAAGCTCGGCATCACCTCGCGCAAGCAGCTCGCAGAGCATCTCGACGGCTCGCACGAGCCCGCGTTCCCGTAGGCGAAATCGTCAGGGTTTCGCGTGGAAAATCTCAACGTCGGCTCAGTGATGTGAAGTCACCTCACGGCTGCCCACCATGGGACCGACAATCAAAGGCGGGCCAGGGCCGCGGTCTCCGACCCGCTGACGACAAGGAGGTCGGCGATGTCTTCGTACGCGACCATCCAAGCCTCGGCCCTCATCCAGGACCGACTCTTCATCGGCGGCGACATGGTCGAGCCGGAGTCCGAAGACCTGCTCGAGGTCATCTCTCCGGCGACCGAGGAGCAGTTCGGTTCGGCTCCCTCCGCCACACCCGCCGACGTTGCGCGAGCTGTCCGCGCGGCCCGTGCCGCCTTCGACGACGGACCGTGGCCGCGCATGTCGCCTCAGGAGCGAGCGGACGCCCTGGAGCCCTTCGCCGACCATCTCCGGTCGCGCGTCCCGGAGATCGCTCGGCTGATCACGGAGGAGATGGGCTCGCCGATCAGTTTCTCCCATCACCTCCAGGCACCGGTTCCCGTCATGCTCCTCGACTACTTCCGGGGGCTCGTCGCGACCTTCCCCTTCGAGCAGGACCGAGCAGGCCTCACCGGAACGTCTCGGATCCTTCGGGAGCCGGTCGGCGTCGTCGGGCAGATCGTCCCGTGGAACGCCCCACTCATCCTCACGATGGTGAACCTGGCCCCCGCCCTCATCGCCGGATGCACCGTAGTGCTCAAGCCGGCGCCCGAGACGCCGCTCGACGCGTACGTGCTCGCCGAGGCCGCGATGGAAGCGCACCTGCCTCCGGGTGTGCTGAACATCGTCCCCGCCGACCGCGCGAACAGCGAGGCACTGGTGCGCCATCCGCAAGTCGACAAGATCAGTTTCACCGGAAGCTCGGCAGTCGGGCGACGGGTCGCCGCCCTCTGCGGTGAGCAGTTCAAGCGGGTCACCCTGGAGTGCGGCGGGAAGTCGCCCGCCATCATCCTGGAGGACGCCGACCTCGACAGCGTCGTGCCGGCCCTCATGCCTTACGCGATCATGATGTCCGGCCAGCACTGTCTTGCGCAGACCCGGATCCTCGCGCCTCGAAGCCGCTACCGTCAGGTCGTCGACGCGATCTCCGAGGCGGCGGCCGCGCTGACGGTCGGTGATCCACACGATCCCGCCACCGAGGTCGGCCCACTGGTGGCGGAACGCCAGCGTCGGCGGGTCGAGGACTACATCGCGAGTGGGCGGCAGGAAGGTGCGGCGATCACGGTGGGCGGCGGCCGTCCATCGAGCCTGACGAAGGGCTGGTACGTCGAGCCGACGATCTTCGCCGACGTCGAGAGCCGCATGCGCATCGCCCAGGACGAAATCTTCGGTCCGGTACTCGTCGTGATCCCCTTCGACGACGACAACGACGCCGTCCGCATAGCCAACGACTCCAAGTACGGCCTGTCGGGAAGCGTGTGGACCGATGATCAGGACCGAGCCCTGCGGATCGCCCGCCGAGTCCGCACCGGAAGCCTGACGATCAACGGATACCGAATCGAGTTCGGCGCGCCCTTCGGCGGCTACAAGGAATCCGGGATCGGCCGGGAGTTCGGGCCCGAGGGACTCGGCTCCTTCACCGAGTACAAGACGATCAACCTTCCCAACGGAACGGCCCACGGACAACCAGACTGAGGAAACGGAGACGGACAACGCCGAAGGGCCCCACCGCGAACGGTAGGGCCCTTCGACATCGTGCCCGGTGAGGCACTGGCGGAGGATACGAGATTCGAACTCGTGAGGGGTTGCCCCCAACACGCTTTCCAAATGTTCGTCCGGGGGTTCTGGGGCGTACGGCAGCGTCCTGACCTGCGGTGCAGCTGGTCCGAGCGGGGGTTCTGAACGGTGCTGTACGCCGGTGAATGCAACCAGAACTGCAACCGCGGAAGTGGAGCCGCGTGAGCGTGCCAGCTTCTGCTCGTGGTTCCTGGTCAGCGGGGAATCGCCTTTTTACTCCCCGCTCTGAGACCAGGCAGCGGTGAGCGCGGTGACCGGGTCACTTCCTACTGGCTACTTCTGATCGGACGCGGTTGCGGCCGAGAGCCCTCTTTCGGGCGTCAGGTAGCCGATTCCGGCATCCACGATCCACTCGGCAGCCGTGGGATCGAGTTTCCACGGGCTCTCCAGCAGCGCGGAACGCAGAATATCGCGGTCCTCCACGGAGGGCGGCTCGACGCTCAGTCTCTCCCTGCGCTCCCCGTTAGAACCCCAATGGGGCTCGGTCGCATCGTCAAGGACGCGAATGAAACGTTCGACGCGGTCGGGCCATGTGGGATGCGCCCACCACTGGGAGCAGGCCAGGGCACCGTGGCAGGCGGTGCGGAGGAGGCCGAATCGGACGCCCTTGTCCTCCATCTGTCCGGTAAAGCCGCTGAGGGCCCGATCCGCGTGGTCCTCGTACTCTTCCAGGTCTTCCCTGGAACGAGCCAACTCGCCGAGAGTCATGCCGGTGGGGAGCCTGCGCTCAGCATTCGTCAGCCATCGGAAGATACGACCGACAAGGACGTCCACATCCTCCACGTCGGTCCCTTCCAGCGCGCTGCTGCTCGCCGAAATGATTCCGGACTCGATGCACCAACCCTTCAGACGTCGACGTACGGCATCCGTGGTGTAGCTGTTGATGCGCATCATGTCGCCGTCCGACAGTCGGCCTTCGGCGTGCCAATTCTCGACGCAGCTGTTCCGCCAGGCGCCGTTGGTGATGCCGATCGCCACGAGATCCAGCAACGTGGCCAGGTGGCTGGGGTCAACGCCGGCCTTGCTGCGAAGGGTCTCCTCCATGACCTCGTCGGTCATCATGGCCTGCGCTTCTTGAATCATGCGCTGCACCTCAGGGGACATGCCGTCGTCGTTAGCCATGCCAGGCGGCCTCTCGCGCGTTGTCGGGTGTGTGCAGTTGAGGGTAAGGGTGAGCAGTGACAGTGGCCGACTGGCAACGGCACTTTGCGCTTTGCCTAGTTCGGCCGCTGACCGCTCCTGAAGGGCACGGCCAGGGCGCGTGCTTTTGGGTTCTCAAGGTTGCTTTACGGAATCAGCGGTTGCGTCGGCGAGATGCCTTGGCTTGCTTCTGCCGCTTGCGCCGCGCTTCCGCCATCCGCCGCTGGGCTTTGAGCCTTGCAGTCTCTTCGGGAGTGCGCATCGCGAGGAGGAACGCAGCCTCTACCGCTGTCTCGTCGTCCAGTAGCCATGGAGGACACGTGCCGGTGAGGGTTTCGGTGTCTGCGTCCACGGCTTCCTTCAACGCGTCCAGCAGGTCCTCGCCGCGTTCGTACTCCAGCAGTTCGAGGGGATGGCCGTACACGCAGCCGGAACCGACCGGCGTCTCCCGGAACTCGCAGGAGTCGTAAGCGACGACGCCGCCCTTATGCCCGCGGGCTTCGCCAGACGGTATCTCTTCGCCATAGGAGTTGGCGCCTTGTCCGCGGCGAGCTTCCGGCCCTCCGAGGAAGGGGCAGACCATCGCGCTGTAGATCATGCATGACCGGTGCCCCGGCCCCTCCTGGGTTGGTGCCATGTTGAGGAACTTGTCACCGACTCCGCGTGAGAGCACTTCCGCCAACATCTCGGTTTCTTCGGTATCCACAACCCGCCACACCGGGCCGGGCGGCATCTCCCGGCCGCATACGGTGCATCTGCGCTGCGTCAGACAAAGGAACACACGTCTCATGCTCAGTGAGGCGAACTGGGGTATGCCTCCTTCCCACGGTGTGATCGCCGGGATGGGGTAGCCGCGAGGGTCACGTGGCCGAGCAGCAATTGCAGGAGGCATAGGCACATCGGAAGGGCGCATGTGACCCACAGTAGTTGCGCGATACTGCGTGCGACTGGCGATTGCTGAGACAGGCCACCTGGTAGGTCATCGATGCGCTCGAGTCGACGTCTGACGTTAGGTATAGGCCCGGCCATCTCGATCTGGCCATGGCCGACTTGCGCCCTTCTCACGCTGCCAGAGGCTGCCCAGACTGCCGTTCAGGACCTGGGGAAAGGGCTTCAATCATGGCTGGGCGTAGACAAGGTGCGGCTGCTCGCAGGCGGCGAGCAGCGCGGCTGAAGTCGGCGGCGGTCGGCGGTGGGCTGGCACTGGTCCTGCTGGTTGTCTTCTGGTCGGTCGTGTGGCCGTACCTCGTCGGGGTGTTGATCCTTGGCGGAGTCGCGGCGACTGGCTGGTGGCTGTGGCGTACAGATCGGCTCGTGCGCGGGCGGGACCGTCTGTGGCGGCAAGAAGAGGCGGTGAAGGCCGGTCACCGGACGCTCGCCGAGGTGGATGCGATGACCGGCACCGAGTTCGAGGAGCTGGTCGCGGAACTCTGTCGGCGGGACGGGTGCATGGAGGTCCGGCGGGTGGGCGGTGCGAACGACAACGGCGCTGACGTCGTCGGCCGCCTCCCGGACGGCCGGAGCGTGGTGATCCAGTGCAAGCGCTACGCGCCGACCAGCACGATCGCGAGCCGTGAACTGCGCGATCTGCTGGGCGCCAAGGTGCACTTCGCGGCTGACCTCGCCGTGTTCGTCACGACCACGCGGTTCAGCCGCCACTCAGAGAAGTTTGCGTTGCAGCACGGAATCCTTGCCGTGCACCGGGACCACCTCGGGCTGTGGAACAACGGGGCCTCTCTGCTGTCCCTGAGTGAGGTGAACGGCCAGGGGCAGGGCGACTCCCGTCACCGAGCGCGCTGGAAGCAGGCGTACGAGAAGTAACCGGCCTCGGGTAGAGCGAGGCCGGATCACGATCCTCGGCCACTTTGGTGCCGTACGCCTCCGGGCCGCGTAGGTAGAGCGCGGCTTGCACCGCCGTGCTCACCGTCATCCAGAATCCCTCGGCAAGGGGCTACCTGATCACCGCCTTGCACGCCGGACAGGCAGCGGAGACCGTGCGCTTCACGGAGCTCGGGTTTCCGCGCTCGTCATCGTCGTCGGCCCGGATGCCGGGCCTGGCCGCTGCAACGTCTCGCCGGCGTCTCCTAGGCTGAAGAGAAGCGCCAGGACGGTCATGACGCCCACTGCCGCTCCGATCGCGCCCACCAGGTCTCCTCGGGTGGAGGAACCAGTATGGGTCCGCGTGGTGTGCTTGTAGACGGCGAGCCCGACGACGCAGCCGATGACGAGGAGCATCACGGCTTCGGAGGAGATCTGTACGGTCATCGCTGGCCTGCCTCGAAGAACTGCGGCCGACTGATCTTCCCGCTCGCCGCGAGCACGCGAGCGGTTCCGCGGAGCCGGCGCAGCTGTCCCTCGACCGCGCGGGCGCTCATACCGCCCAGCAGAGCACCGATTTCGCGCTGGTTCAGCTCCGGACGGCGCAGCATGAGCGTGCAGATGGCAGCAGCCTCCGGGGTGGCCTCGCTGAGTATCCGCCGCAGCGTGTCACGCGAGGCGACCGTTTCGGCGGAGTCGTCGAACAGGCTGAGCTGACCGGGGAACACGGCGTCGGTCTCGGTGAGGTTGAGGAGCCCGTAAGCCATCACCTTCACTTCCCGGCGCCGCTTCCGGGACCAGGTCTTGAAGACGTCGCCGAAGGCCATGACGCATCCGCCCACGAAGAAGGTGAACATGCTGGCGCCCTTGTCCGGGTTCCATTCGCCGCCGCGCAGCGAGCGCTCCAGGAAGCGGGGTGCGGCCGCCGTGACGCTGTCCACGGCCAGGGCTTCGCGCACCTCTGAGGTTCGGGCGAGGATGGCCAGTTCGACCTCCGAGGCGTCGAAGGCCACGTTGTAGCGGTGGCAGTGATGGGAGATGGTGCCCGTGCGCATCCATGCCGTCAGGGTGCGGATGCCGTAGGTCCACAGCTCCTGGGCAAAGACGTCGTAGCGGGGGCCGCAGAACTCGACCCGCAGCAACTCGTCGTACAGCCTCCGGTCCTGCACGAGGGTCGGGGGAGGCGGATCGTCCCCGTCCTCGAATGGGATCTTCACCTTCAGCTCGGCCTCGTCGCCACTGCTGATCATTTTGAGCAACACCAGTCCTCGTACGGTAGTTGTAAGTCTGGCGACTCATATGGATGCGAAGACTCGAGACCCCACACTTTGCTGCGACTTTTTTCTGGCGTTGCCGACAATTTCTTGGGCGCTGTGCTTCGGCGGTCAGCGATGGCAGGACATGGAGCCTGCTCAGTGGGGTGGATCCGGAGCTGACGCTCGCGCACTGGGGTGCGGGATGTGCTGCAGCCCCTGGTTCTCTTCGACCTCGACAACACACTCGCGGACCGGCGGGGAACGCTCGCCGACTGGGCCGCCGAGTTCACCACCGAGCACGGTCTGGAGGACGAGGAGCAGGCGCACGTCCTAGGCATGGTGGCCGAGCCGGCCTATCCGTTTACCTTTCGTGATCCGGACCGGTACCGGCTGCCCATGTCGACGGCGGAGTTGTGGCGTGCGTACTGCAACGACATCTCGGCCTTGGTGTCGTGCCCGGCCGAGTTCCTCGACGGCTTGGACGAGCTGCGTGGGGCCGACTGGCGAGTGGGGGTGGCGACCAACGGCGCGGTGGACATCCAGCGCGCCATGCTGCGGGCCATCGATATCGCCGAGAGTGTGGACGGCGTCTTCGTCTCCGACGAGGCCGGCGCGCGCAAACCGCAGACCCGGCACTTCGTCCTGGCAGCGGCCCGCTGCGGCACCGTGCTGGGCGACGTCGGTTGGATGGTCGGCGACAACCCGGTCAACGACGTAGGCGGCGGACGCTCCGCAGGGCAGGCTGAGCACCATCTGGATCGGCAACGACCGCTCCTGGCCGCCGGACGGGATCACACGGTGCCGCATGCACGCGCCGCCATCGACCTGCTGCTTCTGCACTCCGCCGGCCACACGAGGACCACGGCATGACAGACACGATCGGGCTGCTACACCCCGGCAGCATGGGCTCTGCCTTCGGCGCCCAGCTGAGCGCGCGGCTACATCGTGCTGTGGTGCCCCGACGGACGCAGCGACACAACCCGCCGCCGGGCCGAGCGGGCGGGCCTCGAACCTGAGGCACTGCCCGAGCTCGTCTCCCGCTCCGACGTGCTGCTCTCCCTGTGTCCTCGCGCCGCCGCGGAGGAGACTGCAGCCCCGGTAGCCGAACTCGACATGGTCGGCGCGGGCACGATCTACATCGAAGCGAGCGCCGTCTCACAGTCGCGCGTGCAGCGCATCGCCGACCATTTGGACCCGATGCCGGTCATCGATGCCGTTGTGGTCGGATCGCCTCTGGTGGGCGGCAAGTACCCGACGCTCTATCTCCGGCCCCAGCAAGCAGCCAACCGGATCGCCGAACCTTTCACCGGCACCGATGTGCGGCCCCACGTCCTGGGCGGCACCATCGGCAAAGATGCTCAGCCGCACAGCTCGCCGAGGTCCGACCCCGTCCGATCACCGCAACTGAGATCAAGCACGACGAAGGGCCCCACCGTTCGCGGTGGGGCCCTTCGTCGTGCTTGGTGGGGCACTGGTGTTCGTCTGGGGGTTCGGCGAGGGCCGGGACGTTCTGACCTGCGAGGGAGCGGGTTCTCATGGGGGCTTCGGACGGAGCCGGACGGGGGTGAATGAGACCAAAACTGAGACCAGAGGTGGCCACGTTGCCCCTGATCAGCGACGGTCACGAAGCGTATGAGAGGGCATTGGCGACGAGCTCCCGCGCGGAGATCAGCCGGCGTCCGTGGGTGCAGTTTTTGCTACATCCATCTCTTTTCCGACGAGAGGCATCGCAAAGCTGGAAAAAGCTGGGAGACCCAGGAGGTATTGGCAATGCTGGGAGAGGCGGGTACTCTCGGGTGGTGCCTGAAGAACACTCCACCTCTGCTGACCTCGCCCGAGCGGTCGAGGAGCTGCAGCGCGCCCTGGCCCGCGCCCGCGGGCAGGACATCGACGCGACCCTGCTCGGTGCGGTCGACACCAGCCTCACCGAAGCCCGCAACACGGTCCGTGAACTGGCCCGCCCCACCGGGACCGGCACCAGGATCGGTAAGGCCAGCGTGCGTAGCCAGGTCATCGAAGCGCTCACCGACCTCGGCGTGCCGACCAGCGCCGCCCTCATCGCCGCCTACCACCGCGCCGTGTTCGACTCCGAGCTGCACCCGCGCGGGCTGACCTCGCTACGCCGTGACGAAGCCCGGACGCTGGACAGCAGCAGCTCCACGCCGGTACTGGTCGTACCGACCCTCACCCCCCAGCTCGCGCCTGCCCGCGGCCTGTTCGCCCTGTCGACCTGGCCCGGATGGCTGCGCATCACCGGCGTGTACAGCGAACGGGTCAACCACCTGCACGCCGTACGTCGGATGCTCGACTACCTGCAGAACCTGCCCGCGGCCGACGAGCAGCACCGCGCAGCGATCACCAGTGTGCTGCTGAACTTCGGGCAGAGCATCGACGGGCTCAGCTTCGCCGGCATCGACGTCGCAGCCGCCCGCGCGACCGTCGACCATCAGCTGGCCCTCATCGAGGGCAAAGACCGCGCCGACCGCGAGTCCGCCGCCGAACTTCTCGCCAAGGAGCCCGACATCACCGCGCAGTTGTTCGGCAAGAAGAGGACCCTGCGGGTCGTGGGAGGCGACAAGTGAACCATCGCGCCAACACCGGACCGGCCGCTGACCCGCGTCTCGACACAGTCCGCGGCACTCAGAAAGCGGTCCGGCTCAACGCCCGCCGGGTCGCCGGTATCGCCGACAACCCCGGCTGCCGGCTGCGCACGGTCGCCGACCTGGCCCGCATCAGCCTCGAGAAGACCTCTGAGTCCGCTGGCGTGCCCGCCCCGTACGGTCAGTCGCCGTTCGCGATCACCCGCGGCAACGCCTTCGAGCGGCGCCTCAAACGTGACACGAACTACGACATGCTCTTCGCCGCGCTCACCCAGGCGATCGGCCTGCCACCGGAACGGTACAGCGTCGAAGACCTCGGCGAGGACGGCCCGATCGGCCTGGCCGCGGTGCAACGCCGCGCGTACACCACAGTGCAGAAACTGCGCTGGATCCTCTCCGGTGACCCCGACGCCCCTGCCCTGCTCGATCACCCGGTGCTCACCCTCGTGGTCGCCGGTGAAACCGTCTACGTCGAACCCGACGCGCTTGCGCTGGTCGCCGTCGACGGCAAGTTCGTCCTCGTCGAGATCAAGTCGTTCCCGTCGGTCGACCAGGTCATCGACAAAGCCAAAGCCGCCGCCGCAGCCCGGCAGGTCGCCGTCTACGTGCACGCGTTGCGCCAGGTCGTCGCGGATCTTGGCCACGACCCGAACGTCATCTCCACCGACGCGGTCCTGATCACCCCGGAGAACACCACCACCAGCGCAGCCGTCGGCAGTCGGCTGCCGACGGCTGACCGGCTCATCCACCTGCAGCGGCAGCTGCAGCGCATCACTAGCATTAGCAACATCCTCGACGAGCTGCCGTCCGGGTTCACCCTCGACCCGCAGGCCGCCGACCTGGTCGGCCTCGACGACGACGCCCGTCAAGACGCACTCGCCGACAAGCTGCGACAGGTCCCCTCGAACTACGTGCCGGGCTGCCGGTCCGCGTGCGGGCTCGGCGAGTTCTGCCACCTCGAAGCCGTCACCGCCGGCAACCCCGTGCTGATCGGCCCGAGCGTACGCGACGATCTCGCCGGCATTCGCGACCTGCGCCAGGCCACCCGCATTGCCGCCGGGCAGCCGCTGCCTGCTGACACCGATGCGCCCGCCGATACGTCCCTGGCGCTCCGCCGCGCCCGCCGTATCGAAGACGCTGCCCGCGCCCGCGTCGCGGCCCGCCAGGCCGGAGGAGTCGCATGAGCCTGACCGCGCTGCGCCACGCCGAAGCGTTCGATACCGGCCGGGCCGTCCCGGCCGCCGCGCTGCGGCACCTGCACGTCGAGCAGAACCCGTTCGTCGTCGCGTTCCACGTCCTCGCCGGGGAACCGTTCGCCCTGCTCGGCATCACCTGGGGCACCGAACCGGCCCGGCCTGCTGGGTACGCCGTGGTCGCCGAACCCCGCAACCGGGACCTGCGGTACGCCGGCCTGGAAGCGTTCGCGCAGGCCCTCAACGACCACGTGGCCCCCTACCTGCAGATCAGCTACGACGGCCGGGGCCAGCCGCAGGCCGCCGCCGCCCCGCAGATTGTCGTCCCGAACGCCGCTGCCGCCGACGCGCTCGTGCAGATGGCCGGCCGCGGTGTGCGCTACTCGCCCGGCGCGCCGATCGCCGCGCAGTGGGCCGCCGCGCACCTGACGTTCCTCGGCCTGGAGTACGGCCGGGCTGGGCAGGCAATGCTTGTGCCCGCGACCACCGCACTGCGCACCCACTGGGTCACCGGGCAGGCCGGCGTCGAGGACGAGAATCTCGCCGCGTTGCTCGCCTGGATCGACCCGGACCCGGCACACACCAGCCGCGCGCAGCGGATCGCCGCGATCGCCGCCGCCGAGAAACACGCCTGGGGGCCGCTGCGCGACCCTGCCGCCGACCGGGACCTCATGACCCTGGTTATCACCCACGGCCGCGCCCGGCCCGGCCGGGCCCGCGACTTCGCCGCCCGCCGCATCATCGACGCGGTCATGCCGGAGCTGCGCCACGCCTACTCCGGCACCCACCGGGCGATGCAGCTGCTTCGCACCCTCGAACTCGCCCCCTCCGCCGCCGCCCGAGCCAGCACGGATCGCAGTAACTGGGCGTATTACGCCAAGCGGTGCACCGACGGGGTGCCGCGCTTCTCCGCGCGTGACTCCGTCGGCTGGGCACCGGTCAACGCCGCCGAACTCGAAGACGCTGCGAACGTCGTGCCCGCGCAGATGGCATATGACGACCCGCTGGTCATGGCCGTCGCCGAGGACACCGGCGCCGCGTTCACCGGCGAAGTCGTCTACCTCGACGAGGAGAACCGCGAACGCCGCAAACGCAACCGGGTCAAAGTGCCGATGATCGTGGTACGCACCCCGGACCGGCCCGCGTACCCGCGCGGCACCCGGGTCCGGTGGGCGGCACACCCGCGCGTGGTCGCTGAGATCCGCTCGGCCCAACCCGACCAGCGCCAGTCCGGCGACCACCCCGACGACCGGCCCTACCTCGTCGAGCTCGCCTTTCTGGCGAACTGGCGCGCCCAGCCGTTGCCGACCGAAGGGCAGTGCGTCACCTTCGCGACCAGTTCCCCCGAATCCTCCGGCCGGCTCGCGACCGGTCCGATCCCAAGCTCCTGGACACACGAACCACAGGGAGTGCCTGCATGAGCAGCCCGCAGCCGCCGCTGTCGTACGCGGCCGTCGCCGCCGCCGACCTCAACAACATCCTCGGACTGCTCAACCAGCTGCCGACCGACGACTCGGCCGTCATCGTCAAAGCACCTCCGGGTGCCGGGAAATCGACACTGGTCCGCGGGGTGGCTCGGGCGCTGGAAGCCGACGAGCTCGTCCCGATCGCGACGCAAACCAACGCCCAGGCCGATCAGCTCGTCCTGCAGCTGCACGCCGAGAACCCGACCCTGCGGGTCGGCCGCCTGTTCGCCGGTAACACTCCCGCCAACCAGGTCGCCGCCGCCGCGGCCATCAGCGGCGGGATGCTACTGGCCGCCAACAAGTACGGCGACCTCGTCCATGACGGCGCTCGCATCATCGTCGCCCCGGCCGCCAAGTGGGCGCACATCCAGACCAATGGGCCGTTCCCGTGGCTGATCGTCGACGAGTGTTTCCAGATGCGCGCCGATATGCTGCAGCGCATCGCCCCGAAAGCCCGCCGGATGCTGCTGATCGGGGACCCCGGCCAGCTGTCGCCGTTCACGGTCCTCGACACCGACCGGTGGCAGGCACTGCCGCACTCACCGATCCGCCCGGCGATGGACGTGCTGACCACCAACCGCCCGGGCCTGCCCGAATATGCGATGGGGGTGTCGTGGCGGCTGCCGCCATCCGCGGCCGGGCTCGTCGCCGACTGCTTCTACCCCGATGTGCAGTTCATCGCTGGAAGCATTCCGGCCGCGCGGACGCTGACCTTCACCCGCCCACGCATCGGCGCGACCGTCGCCGACGACGCCCTCGAGCAGGCCGCTGCGACCGGCTGGACGTACCTGGAGCTGCCCGGCCGGCACACCGCCCGCGCGGACAGCCAGACCGCGCAGACGATCGTCGACGTGGTCATCACCGCCCTCAACCGGCAAGGCACCGTCGTCTCCGAACTCGACCACGAACGCGGCGGCCGGCTGCTGACCGCCGCCGACCTGGCCGTGGTTACCACGCACACCGCCCAGGCGAACCTCGTCCTGACCGGCCTGGAAGACGCTGGCGTTGACACCAGCGCGCTGACCATCACCACCGCGAATAAGATCCAGGGCCGCGAGTTCGCGCTCACCATCGCCTGGCACCCGCTCGCCGGGCGGGTCGACGCGACCGAGTTTCACGTCGACCCGGGCCGCATGTGTGTGATGCTGTCGCGGCACCGGCACGCCTGCGTCGTCGTCGGCCGCGCCGGGACCGCCGACATCCTGCTCGAGCACCCTGACAACACCGACCTGATCATCGGCGAGCCCGAACCGCAGGTCGACGGAGTCACCGCCCACCACCAGGTCCTCGAGCGCCTCGGCGCGCACCGCATCCCCGTGGCCGCCTGACACAAGCGCGGACCACCAGCATCAGTGGCGTGGCGGCAGTTCGCGCCGACAGTCCTCGCTCAGGTAGCAGCCCACCCAGGCAAGCCCAACCGCGAGGTCGCCATGAGCGTGAAGGTGCCGACGCTGATCGGCGACAAGCGGCCCGCCGCACGCAGCACCATCACGTACGGCACCCTGCCGCCCGACGTCTAGCGCCACGCCCTGCATGCCCCGGCCCTGGACGGCACCGTGCCGCACACCGGCTACCTCGAGGCAGGGCACACGCACGTTTTGCAGGCGGCCTCAGTTAGCGCCACGCCGGTCGTGAGACCCGATACGCCTACGCCTACGACGACCGTCAAGGCTCTCTGCTCAGTGCCGATGCTCACCGATTGCCCCGCTGGCGATTCCGCCAACCAGCGCGCGCATCGCCGCCTTCGGGAAGAGCAACGGCCCTCGGCTGATGTCCTTTGAGTCGCGCACTACGGCGTGTTCGCCCACTTCCGCGACTTCCACGCAGTCGTTCGCACCCCCACTGTACGAGCTCTTCCGCCCCCGCGCGTGCGCGAGATCGACGTCGTGCGGGGTGGCCATGCGGGGCGTGCTCACTCTTCGAGCTCCTTGCTGATGCGTGCGATGCGGGTGCGGGTCTCCGATGGGTCGAGGGCGCTTTCCCTCAACTGATCGAAGATTTCCGTGTAGTTATCCACGTCCCCCGGCGACTCGAGATACACGGAGTTCTTGGGATTCTCCAGCCACACCAAGTTCGGCGTGGGGTGCGGGAACGTCAGGATGACGAACGGGCCGTACAGCCCGGGATGCGCGCCGAGCGAGAACGGCAGGAGCTGCAAGGTGACGTTCGGCCGATCGCTCGCCTCCACCAGCTTCCGCATCTGGTCGAGCATCACTTCTGCAGAGCCGACCGTCCTGCGCAGCACGGCTTCGTCGAGGATTGCCCAGAGTCTGGCGGGGGATTCACCATCCAGGCGGCTGTTCTGCCGCTCCATGCGGACCCTGACCAGGGACTCGACGTGCGGCGGGGACAGGTCCTTCCTCATCTGGGAGATCACCGCGCGGGCGTAGTCCTCGGTTTGGAGCAGCCCCGGCACGAGCATCGGCTGGTAGCTGGCGAGGTGCGTCGCGCCGGCCTCCAGCGCGAGGTACCCGTCGTAGCGGGTCGGGGTGAGCACTGTCGAGTACTTCCGCCACCAGGGCTTCTGCTGCTC
Source organism: Streptomyces sp. NPDC016851 (assembly GCF_055562795.1). Classification (NCBI taxonomy): domain Bacteria; kingdom Bacillati; phylum Actinomycetota; class Actinomycetes; order Kitasatosporales; family Streptomycetaceae; genus Streptomyces; species Streptomyces sp. NPDC016851. The sequence continues at coordinate 87,188 of NZ_JBVHEP010000012.1, read as the reverse complement.
CTTGTCCGCTCGCACGAGGTCGAGCACGTCGGCGCGCCGGTCCTCGTCCTTGACGCCGTACAGGTCCAGCAGAGCCCGGACGAGGACCGGCGTCGTACCGCGTTCGCCGTTCTCGATCCGGCTCAGTGACCCCTGGTTGACCTCCAGCTGATCGGCGACCTCGGTGAGGGTGAGCCCGGTCGCGTCACGCAGTTCCCTCAGCCGTGCCGCGAGCTGTCGCCGGTATACCGACTGCGGGACCAGGCTCCTCTTCAAGGCCATGCCGGAAGTCTCTCCGTACCGGCGACACCTCTACAACCCATACGGGTCAACTTCACCAGACATATTGCCTAGTTGGCGGTTGCGTCGGCATGCTGTCAGGAGTCACGGCGCGCGTTCGTACGGGCGTGCTCCGCAGCCGACCGATGGGCGAGCGTGGTCACGACCTTGCTACCGGCACGCGCCTCCACGGCGGTCCTGCACGCCGCACCAGGAGGGTGGGCCATGCCACGGACAACGCTGCTCCGACGGCTGCTCCAGCAACGGCACCTAACGACGCACGAGGCTTTCACCGCCCAGTACGAGCGGGCCGCCGCCCGGCTGGCAGAGCTCGACCGAGACCCCCGCCTGGCGTCCCTCCATGTCTCTCCACGCCAGTTCGACCGCTGGTACGGCGGGGAGTTGCTGACTCTGCCCCGTCCTGACGCCTGCCGAGTTCTGGAGCACATGCTGGGCAGACCCGTGTCCGAGCTGTTCTCCACGGCATACGACGGCGACTCCGCGCACGACCGCGACGAGGGGCCGAGCACGCGCCAGCAGGTGACGAGTGCCCCTCCGCCACGCGAGGACGACGAGAACCCACTGGACATCGTCGCCCAGACCCGGCAGCTCACGGCCAGCAACACCGACGACGCGACGCTCGCTTTCCTCGATTCCTCCCTGGAGGGCATCGCCAGCCAGTACGAACAGGACGGGCCGTACGCCCTTCGCCCCCAGGCCCGCCAGGTGCGGCAGCTCGCCCACACCCTCCTCAACGGCCGCCAGCCCCCACGCACGCGCCGGGATCTCTTCCGCGTCGCCGCCCGTGCCTCCGGCCTGCTCGGCTACATGGCCGTGAACACGGGCGACTTCGCGCTCTCGGAGGCGTACTGCACCGAAGCCCGGGATCTCAGCCGCGAGATCGGCGACTTGGACACCGACCTCTGGGCGTGCGGCACCCTCTCCTTCAGCCTCTACTACGCCGGCCGGTACGACGAGGCCGACGCCTGCGCGGCCGCGGCTGTCGAGCGAGCCCCGCGCCACACCCAGTCCATCCGCTTGCTCGCCAACGGTCGGGCCCGGGCCCTCGGCAAGACCGGTGACCAGCGTGCCGTCGAGCGGGCCATCGGACAAGCCCTCCGCCTCTCCGACCTCCACGAAGTGCCCGTCGGGCTGACCTCCTGCATCTCCTTCGAGCCGTACGGACGGGCCAGGACGCTGGCCAACGCCGTCACATCACATGTGGCACTGCGTAAAACGGCCCAGGTACTGCGCGATGCCGAGCACATCGACGATCTGGTGGAGCACTCGGCCTCCTCCTGGAGCCGTTCGCTCGTACGCCTCGACGTCGCCACCGCGCTGCTGCAGCAGCGCCCGCCCGACATCGACCACGCGATGGCGCTGGGCCGTGAGGCCCTGCGGCTGTGCGGAGACACACCGATCAGCTCCGTCTACCAACGCTCCCGCGACCTGCACGAGCAGGCCGGGCCGTGGCGTGATCACCCAGCAGTACGCGATTATGGCGACGAGTTCCGGACCTGGAGCTCGCAGCCAGCGGCCCTGGCCATGGCGTCATCCGCGTCGTAGGCGCCGTCGGTGTCGTCGTACTCCGGGGCAGTGTGAAGCCGAAGGAGTACGTCGGGTGCCCCTGCTCAACGCCGATCCCGCCGCGTTCCCCGCCGAGCCCCCCGCCGACACGCACGACCCGGCCGTCACCGCGGCCCACGACTGGGCAGCGTTCAGCGCACTCGACGAGATGACCGACCACTGGGCACGCCCCGGCTGGTCGGACGGCAGCCGTGCGTACTACTGGATGCTGACCTTCCCGGATGATCAGCGGCTCGCGACTCTCGCGGGGCACTGCCAGGAGGAGCTGGCACCCCTCGGCCTCGACCCGGTGCCGACGGACGGCTTGCACATCACCCTCGCCCGAGTCGGAACGCCCGGCGCTGTCACCCCCGGCCAGCTGGACAGCCTGGCGCGGGACGCCGAGGCGCTGCTGCCCTCCGCGTTCGCCGTACACGCCATGCCGCTGGCCGGATCCCGAGGCGCCGTCCGCCTGTCCCTCGGCCCCTGGGAACCCCTGCTCCGGCTGCACCACGCGCTGGCCAAGGCAGGGAGCAGCGTCGGTCTGGCCCCGAAGAAGCCGACGTCCGCATTCCGGCCGCACCTGAGCCTCGCGTACAACAACCGCCGGCGCCCCGCCGCGCCCGTTGTGGGGACGGTCTCAGGGCTTCGCGCTCTACCGGCAGTAGAACTCTCCGTGTCCGCCGTCCAGTTGGTGGAACTCCGCCGTGAGGGGCGGACGTACCGCTGGGATGTGCGGAGGAACGTCGCGCTCGGGTAGCCCGCTGGCGTCCAAGGCGAGAATTACGACCACTTCCTTGCCGATCGCGGTCGACCGGACGGACCACGCGGAGGCCAACTCGCTGACGAGCAGCAGTCCGAGACTACTGCCCGTTAACTCATTCACCGACTCCTCCGCAGAGCGTGCCCGGACCCTGGAGACATCCCGTCCCGCGTCATGAACGCGCAGTACCGCCACGTCCCGGTAGACCTCCACAGCCCCGAGCCCGGCCCCAGCCCGGCCCCCGTCCCAGCGGACCCGACGGTGTACGTCGCCCGACTCGGCGAACGCGTCATCCCGTTCCTGCACCGCGAGCACGCGGACGTGGTGGCCGTGCAGTGGGGCGCTGACCATCCCAACCACGCGGCAGGGGTGGAGGAATGGGACCGGGAGAAATGGGAGGACAGGGGCCCCGGCGGCGCGCGGGCCATCCGCGACAAGATGCCCGACCGCCGGATCGTCCACCACGCCCACGCGGTGTACCTGTCCGGCGGCGACCGGCTCAACATCGGCCGCGATGCCCAATGGTCCGTGATGGCCTGGGAGTTCGAGACCGACCTCTACACGGACCTTCCGGTCCGCTGGCACACCACACGGCGCCCGGGCCAGGAGATTGAGGCCCAAGTCCGTGGCACGGACCAGGACGCTGTCACTGCAGCGTTCGATGAGGCTTGCGCACAGGCTGTGGACCGGGCGAGGAACCCGGGAAAGTACGGCGAGTGACGTAGGAAGGGCTCCTGAGGGGGATGCTGCGCAGGACCACGCAGCATCCCCCTAGGTGCAGTGTCGGGCCTATGGAGGATCAAACGCTCAGCATCAGGATCGTCTTGCCTTGTCGTACTCGCGGTCGATGACGGCCAGGAACTCGTCGATGCTCTGGGGGCGTCTCTCGATCTCCTGCTGTGTTGCTTCCTTGACGATGGTTCGCCAAGGCTCCTCCGCCGGCAGGAGGGGGATATTTGCTTGTGGCCACTCCCCAGTGAGAGCCCAGGCAGCTACTCGGCCGAGGCTGTAGATGTCTGTTGCCGGTACAGAGAGGTCATGTGGCCCGGAGGAAAGCTCAGGCGGAGCGAAGCCAGGAGTGCCTATGTAGGCGCCGGTACGGCCGGCAAAGGTCGTTTGGCCGCGTGGCCGACGGACGGTGCCCCAGTCGGCCAAGGTCCAACGCCCGTCCAGCAGAAGAATGTTCTGTGGCTTGACGTCGCGGTGACGCCAACCGTGACGGTGCGCTTCTGCTAGGGCGGATGCCACCGCCTTGATCATCCTGTGGATATGCTTCGGCTCCTTCAGGTGGAGGAACTGTTCTTCAGCAGTTGCCTCGGCCAGAGGCATGATGAACCAGTGGTGCTGTGCCTCAAAGTCGAGGACTGGCATGACATGTGGGTGTGCGCTCAGGATGCGGGCGATCTCGATCTCGCGCCCCATCCGGGCACCCGCCTTCGTCCACTGAGATAGTCTCCGCTTGAAAGCAATCTCGATCCCTGACGCTTTGTGCACCCCCCGGAGCACTTCTGCTTGCCCGCCCCGCTTTGGTACGCGTTCCAGGGAATAGTCCTTCTTCTCGCCCCGTGCGGCCTCGATGACTTCTCGGTAGCGCTCCAGGTTTGGCGTAATTTCTCCTAGCGGACCCACAGCTCGTGCGAGCAGTCGACGGCTGAACCGGTCGACGAATCGTTGCACCGACATGCCTTCCGATGGCTCCTGCAGTCCCGCCTCGGAGTAACAGGTGTAGGCAACCTCGTCATAGAGCTCGTCGTCGAGGAATTGGTTCAGCGCCGCTTCAAGTCTTGGCTGGACAGAGGCACTTCTTCCTTGCTCCCACATGATGAACAGCCCGAGCTGTGGCTGCAGCCCGCCACTGTGGTCAGAGGTTCGTACCGCGAGGGCCCGTGAGGTCGCCTCGTGGATCCGGTTAGCCAAGTTGTTTGCGGCTGATGGCCCGGACTGTGCGGTGAACTCGATTGCTCCCAGCGGAATTTCATCCTTGATGACGACAATGTCCCACCGTGTATCCCTCAAGCCGAAGGACGCCGGTAGAGAAGCCTCACGCCCCGTCTGAATCCAGGAGCGGTCGATGCCGCGTTCAACGAGTGCATCGATGGTGGAGCTGACGATGGGCTCCATGCGTTGACCTCTACGGGCCCAGCTATCGGAATCAACCCAGTAGTTCCGCACCGCAGCTGTCAACGCCCCTGCCATCTACTCCCCCTTATCGAGTGTCTCCTACCCTGGAGGAGCCTACCTACAGAGTCGTCGCAACAGGGGTGAGCGATCGTCCGTTCCGATCTATGCAGAGACAGACGAAACGTCCATCAATGCTCCACCTGCCTGCCTATGCCTATCTGCTCGCCTCCGTGTCATCTGCCCCCACTGCCCGAAACCTGCGTTCGGACAGGAAGTCCCGACGACCGGGGATCGGCCAGCTTCCATGTGTAACCCCCTTGTCTGCGCTTGAGGCGGCGGTGCATCGACGTAGCCTCCGCGTCGGCTGTCAGTGCTACCCCTCAGACTTGGGCCGACTGAGGTTCGTGAGTTCGAGCCTGTGGCGTATACCGAGTGAGGATGGGTGACGTGAAGCCCGAGGCAATTCAGCAAGCGGTCGAGGACTTCTGGACCAAGCGGGGTGAGCAGAGGGAGAGCCAGGAGGACGGCGGGAGGGCCGGCGGAGAGGCTCGCGCCAATGGACACATCAAGGGCTTCGAGGACGTCGTGAAGGAGGTCTTCCTCGACTGCGGTATCCCTGCGGGAGATATCCGAACGGGAAGGCCCTACCTGCCGGGCTATTACCGTGTCCGCAAGCAATGGGATCTGGTCGTCCTGTACAAGGAAGTCCTTGTAGCTGCCCTTGAGTTCAAGACGCAGGTCGGTAGCGTCGGGAAGAACTTCAACAATCGCTTTGAGGAGGCGTTGGGTAGCGCCACTGATCTGGGGGCTGCCCAGAAGAAGAACGGGCCCTTCGGCGCCGTACCGCCGTGGATTGGTTACGTTTTCGTGCTTGAAGAGACGGAAGAGACCGAGAAGCTGAACAGGCAGTCTCACGCGCTGTTCGAGACCGATCCGGCCTTCAAAGGGATGTCGTACACCCAACGTTACCAGGAAATGATCAGCCGCTTCGTGGGCGAGAACGTCTATGACATCGGGTGGTTCATCACTACCCAGCGGGCGGAGAACGGCAACATCACCTACAAGGAACCTCTACCGACGGCGACTGCGCGAACCTTGCAGGTGGCCATCGAAGGCCGAGTCAAGCTGGTGAAGGCCATCCTTGGTGAGTGAGTCGTACGCCCCTTTTCTCCAGAGGAGACCTGGAGGAAAGGGGCGTACGCGCGTCTGTTCCGGAGAGCTGTGGACGGCTCTAACCGGGAAGCCCAAGGTCCTTCAGGTAGGTGAGACGGGCGTTTATCGCCGCTGAGAAGTGCCGCCAGTCGAGGCTTTCCACCAGCTCGATGGGCTTGGGGTTCTCGGCCGAGGACGTGACGTAGCACGCGGCGTCGTAGAGCTGTTCGGCCATGAGGCGCTCGCAGAAGATCCCGAACCGATCCTGGTATGAGGTGCCGTGCCAGATCTCGTCGGAGGGCAGGGCGCCCTTCGCGGTCTTGACCGGCCTCCGGGAGCCTTCGCCGTCCTGCATTATGAAGAAGTAGCCGAGCCAGGGCTTCTCCTTCGGGTACAGCTCGGCGAGGGCTGCGCGGCGGAGGTCCACCGCGCTGCCGAGTGCTTCCTCTACCCGGTTGTTGTAGTTGTTGCCGAACGACGGCCCTCCGAGCGCCTTCATCTCGAAGGCCGCGACGAGTACGCCCTGGTGAACGACTACGAGGTCCCACTGTTTCTGCGGCCGGTAGTAGCCGGGCAGCTCTAGGCCCTGGGACTTGCTGACGCGGATGCTCTCGGGCGGGAAGCCTGCATCCAGGAAGAACTTCGCCAAGAGGGTCGCGATCACATCGAAGTGCTTGCCACCGCGTACCGATCCGGCTGTGCCGGCGCCAACTGCGGCTTTGATCGCGGACTGCTCGTTCTGGAGCTGTTTCGCACCCCAGTAGGCCGCAATGGCGTCTTCGAAGTCTTGGCGGGTGACCGTCAAGATCCGTTCCTCCCTAGTCAGGCAGCTCGGCGAGTCCGTAGACGCGAAGCGCGGCCTCCGTGGCGGCCTTCACGTCGCGCTTGTCGAAAGCCTCTGCAAGGGCAACCCGGTCGCTCTCGCTGATCGCTGCGGGGTCGGGCACGCGGATCTTGCGGAGGTACTGCGCCTGGAACCGGAGAGTCCCCCCTCGCATCTTGACCGCGTACGCCTCCACGAACGCTTCCGCGACCTTGGAGAGCAGCAGACCACCGAGTACGCGCATGTCCCAGACGTCCGAGACGATGAAGTACAGGTTGTGGTGAGGGTACAGGCCGCCTTCATCGAGGACCGGATGGATCGTCAGCTTCATGTCCGGAAACAGCAGCTTGGGGCGCTCGGTCAGACGGTGGTCGACCTTGTCGATCGTCTTGTACCAGCGTTGGGGCTGCTTGACCGCGATGTAGCGCTTACGGAGGGCGGCACCGTGCTCTTCGAAGTACTTGGCGAGCCGGGGGTGTGCGGTGAGGTCTGCGAGGTCGCCTTCGGCGGTCCACGGATTGACCAGGTAGGTCCCGTGCCAGTTCAGAGTGCCGCTGGTGGTGTCACGGACCATGGCCATCGGCAACAGCCGGTCACGTTCGACGAGGCTGTCGTCGTCTGTGAGGAAGACCTTGTCGGCGCCGGTTGCGATGCCGATGCCGACGCGTGTTCCGGTCTTGTCGTCCTCCAGCAGCCGGAAACGTTCGGTCAGCTCCTCCAGGACTGCCAGCCTGGCTGGTGACGCGGCCGGCCACGAGTCCTCGTCCGGGAACCAGTGCGGCATACGCGCGGCCTGGAAGGCCGGGGTAGTGATCGACTCTGACGTGCCCCTCGTGTACCAGTCGGCGAAGTCGTGGGCCTGGGTGCTTCCGAAGGCGCGGGTGGTATCCGCTGCGACCGCCTCACCCTGGGAACGGTTCGAGATGAGCGTGATCGCCGGATAGGCCGAAACTTGATCATCGAACGCGTCCACGTCGTGCATGACGAGTGCCAGATCCATGCTGAAGCGACGCCTCACCAGCTGCCGGAGCCGACGGCCGTACTGGTTCCGCATCCAGCGGTCCGCGCAGATGAAGCCCAGCTGGCCTCCGGGCTTGAGGCTTTGCAGTGCGATCTCATAGAAGCCGACGTAAATGTCTGCTCGGCCGCCCATCGTGGGGCAGGCGCTGCGATAGGCGGCCATCCGATGGTCGGGGACGTCTTCAAGGCGAATGTACGGAGGGTTACCCACCACGTAGTCGGCACGGTGATCTGCGTCGGACTGCAGTAGGTAGTCGCCCTCTTCGACCCATGCTGCTGCCACCCGCTGAGCTTCCTCGGCCTGCCATCCCTCGTCCACCAGCTGCTTCTCGATGACCGCACGGCTTTGTTTCACGTTGCGCTCCAGCAGGTCCAGAGCACGAACCGCCGCGAGCGCGTCTGTGATCGGTCGATTGTGTGCACGGCAGGAGGCACTGATTCGCGATGCCACAGCCACCAGGAATGCACCCGAGCCGCAGGCTGGCTCGACGAGCTTTGCGTCGCAGAGATCCTTGTCGGCCGTGTAGCCGAGCAGGTCGAGGATCAGATCGACCACCCAGCGTCGCGTGAAGACCTCGCCGTGCTCCACGGCCTCCGCGGGAAGAGCAGGGAGACCGTGCAGATCAGTGTCAGGGAACAGAGGAGTGGCCACGTCTTGACACTACTAGGGAGGATCTCGGCCACGGGAGTTATCCACAGGTCGGCCCGCATGCGCCGCTACCAGCACCTGACCGACCGCCGCTACGAGGACGCGGCGGCCAAGGTCAGTAGGCTGCTTTGGACCCGGCTGGCGAGCCAATCACAGCCTGATCCCACTGTTGCAGGTGGGCCATGCGGACTCCGTCAACGGTCGGAGCCCGCACTTTGTGAAGCGTGCCCGCAACCCTCCGAACTTTGAGGTCCGGCGCCCTTGGTTGAGCCTCTTACGCCTCCACGGTGAATGCCGCTTCGTATCCGTCGCCGATCTTGATGTCCTCATAAACGACGGTCTGACACAACCGGTTCCATCGGTTGCCCAGTAGAACAGCAAGTCCCATCGGGCAGGCGAGGAAGAGATGCATGCGCTGAACTCGGCGGGTGGAGCGGCGGAGGTGATCGCGGATGCCCACTGCCAAGGCGTTGGCGGCGATGCTGCCGGGGACGGAGCCGTCGTTCGCTTTGCCACTCGGCGGGGCGAGGACGATGAGCTTACCGACCGGGAGGTCCTGTTCGCGTAGGTACTCCAAGACGTCACTGGTGATCTCCGTCGCGACCGCGATGGCGACAGCGATCTCGTCGCCTTGGCCAATCTCGTACTCAGCGACTTCTGGGACCAAGGCGGTCTCAAATGGGTCGTTGGTAGACCAGAGCTGGCTGCCGGCCCTCCCCCGCTGCAGCACTGCGAGGTCGGTCCTGGTGACCATGCGGAAGGTGGTACCAACCAGGAAGGCCGGCGCTAGACGGATGCTGCCAGTGACGGAGACAGCGGTCGTACCGGCGGGGAGGCGTCCAGGTGCGGCCTCAATGTCCGCCTGCAGCTGGGCCCAGGTATTCGGCGACAAGGGCCGACGCTTGGTGTATTCGGAGTCGCTTTCGAAGCGTTCGACCCAGTCAATGGCGTGGTCGGCGTCCGGAGCCATCGGGTCTGGCTTAAGGGTGGCGATCGACAGCACGGCCCGAGCGAGGCCAGCCTTGAGGTCCAACTCTGCGACGGCGGTCTCGACCATTGCCAGTGTGAGCTCGCGCTGGCCGTTGCGGACCATCTTGGCGACCCATCCGGCTCCCGCCTCCAACGCCTGCTGGTCATGGCGCAGTCCCGCGACGGCCATCAACAGCTGAAGATGCTCCTGGTACTTGACCATGTTCACCGACAGGTCGAAGTGCAGAACCGACAGCAGGTCGAGGAGCTCGGCCTCGGTCAGACCTGCTTCCTTGGCCCACCGGGCACGTGCCTTGCCGCGATCCGACCTGCCTCCGCCGATGGCTGCTTTGGGCATCAGGAGCCCGGTGCGGGCATCGCAGACCTTCACCAGATCATCGGCAGGGTCGGCCGCCCGGTTGGTGACCAGGTGCAGTTCGACGCTGCGGCCGTCTGCGGTCAGCTGCCTCCACGTCCTGGCGATCTTCTTGAGAATCGACGGGCCGCCGCTGTCGGTGGGCTTGGTCAGGTATTCCGCATTGACCGGTGTGGCGCTGTCGACCGCGTACTTGACCTGCTTGTAGGTGTTCGGGGGGACATCGCGCAGCAGGACTACATCGTCGAGATTGCCGACGCCGTCAAGTTCGACGCCGACGGCGCGCACAGGGTTGTGCGAACGCGCGGTGTTCTCACGGAGGAGGGTCAGGCATGCCTCCCAGGCGACGAGCCATTGGTAGTAGTCGCCGGTGGTGCGGACGCTGGTGGGGCCGGGGGCGGGTAGGTGGGCCATCAGCGCTCCTCGGTGAAGACGGGGGTGGGCTCCAGATCCTCGGCAAGGGCGAGGAGGTCCTCGTCCATGACGGGTCGGTCGGGGAAGGCGCGGAAGACGGCTGCCGGGACCAGGCGCTGGGTGAGGTCGGAGAAGGTGTAGCCGGGGCGGTCCTCGGTAGGGCCGGTGAGCTCGACGACCTTGTGGATGGTCTCCGGCCGGATGCCGAGTCCGTCGAGCGCTTGGGTGAGGACCGCGTGGCGCTGCTCGTCGCCGGGGCGGGTGAAGGTGAATGTGGCCGCGGCGCGGCGCATGACGGCCGGGTCGAGTGCGCCGATGCGGTTGGTGCACAGCACGATGACGACTGGGAGCGCGGCGCCGGCCAAGCCATCGATGCTGGCCAAGAATGCGTCGACGCCGGCCCGATCCTCATGGTGCATCTGCTGGGCCTCGCGGGACTGCACCAGGGCGTCGGCCTCATCGACGACCAGAATCTGCACTGCGCGTGCTCCCTCAGAGCCCGACGCGCGCTTGCCCACCATGTGCATGTGGGTAAAGGCGTCTCCAATGAGGGAGGTCATCTCGCCGACGAGGCCGCTGCCGCGGGTGGCGAGCTTGAGCCGGTACAGGTACACCGGCAGATCGAGCCAGTCGGCGAGGTCGCAGCCGAAAGATTCGGCCAGTGCGGACTTGCCGGAGCCGACGTCACCGGCGAAAACGAACAGCGGCGCCCTATCTGCGAACAGGGCGAGAGCGGCGACGTTGCCGCCGTGGTACTGCGCGGCCCAGGACCGAAGTCGGCGCGGGTCCGCGAGGAGCGCGGCTTCTTTGCGTAGGCGCAGCTTCGTCTCGTCCAGGCCGACCAGACGGTCGTAGCGGGCGCGTCGGGTGGGCTCGGGCAACTCGATGACGGGGTGGAACAGGTCGTCCTGGCTGGTCACGTGCTCGTTCCTCCTGCGGATGGCGCTGGACTAGAAGGCGACGTAGACGTCGCGTGAGACGCCAGTGCCGTTGCGGGCGTAGCCGTGCCCCGCGGTGCTGGTGCCCGCGACGGCACTCGGGGCGGTGCCGGTCGTCCGGGAGATCGGCAGGGCCTCCGTGACCCCGGCCTGCTGGCTGCTGGTCAGAAGCCAGAAGGCGGAGCTGTAGTTCAGGAAGCTGTGAAAGGTGTAGCCGGTGAGGTCGACCGGGTCCGGGAAGCTGCCGGGTCGTGAGTCGACGAGCTGGCCGCCGGCCGTGGCCTTGTAGCGCAGGCGGAACTTCCAGGCGTTGGTGGCGGTGTCGCGGAAGCCGTAGTCGACGGTGTCGAGATAGCCGTCGCGCAGGAGCAGGGCGACCTCCTCGGCGAACTTCTCGATTCTCTCGTGGGAGGGCTCGCCGTAGAGGTTGTACAGCAGGCGCAGGTCGGCGGCGACTCTGCCTCCGACGTAGCGGGCATCGGTGATCGTGAACGAACTGGAAGCGGATCTGGAGTACGAGCCGGTCATGGTCACTCTCCCGGGAAGGTGGGGCCGAACAGCTCGCGCCAGAGGTCGAGCGCCTCGCTCTTCGTGGCCGCGTAGGCGGCCGTCGTGAGGGTGTCGAGGGTGGTCTTGGCGTGATTGACCAACCGCTGGCGGTCGAACTCGGTGTAGCCGCGAGCGACGTTGTTTTCCGGGTTGACCGGGTCCCAGACCTGGATAGAGTCCGTTGTCGCGCTCGCCTCGTCGGCCGTGTAGTAGTCGGTGAAGACGATCGGTGTCTTCAGGCCGGTGCGGACGATGTAGGAGAGGACCTGCTCGATCGCCTGCGGATAGTCGTCGACCTGCAGCGGCTTTCCGTTCCAGCCGACGTCCCAGAGGTGCGCGACCAAGAGTTCGATCAGGAAGGACTTACAGCGCAGCTGCGGATCGCCCTCCTTGCTCTCGCGGATCCACGCTTTCAGCAGGCGGATCAGCTCCCGGTAGCCGTCGCCGGCCTTCCCCTTGCGCTTTTCGATGAAGCGCAGGTGCAGCGTGACCGAGGTGAGTACCTTGATGCCGCCGCTGGTGACCAGGTAGCCCCGGTCGTCCGGCTCGCCGGTGTAGAGCACGGGCACCACGTCGATCTTCAAGCCGGAGCCCCGCATAGTGATGCCGACCGCGTGGTCAGAGGGCTTGAAGTCCTCTGCGACCTTCGTCTTGCCATAGACCTCTTTGCAGCGCTCCTCCAGCCAGGCCAGTACCGTCGAGACGTCGATGTCGGGGTCACCGACGCGCAGGTACGCGGCGACATCCGCGTCGGACCCTGTGCCGCGCCTGCGACGGATCGCTGTGTGCTTGGCCGTGCTGCCGGACGCGCGGAGCTTCACCAGGTCGAAGTCCGGGTGGTCGGCGATGTAGTCCTCCAGCCGCTCCCGCAGGTAGTTCACCTGGCGGCGGCGCTCCTTTGCCTCCTCCTTCGGCACGTTCACCTTGTTCTTCGCGAATGCCTTGAGGACCTCGTGGTCGACGTAGCTCTCCCCCGCCATGGCTGTTCACCCTTCACCCGAGGAGCTGATCGGTAGGAGAACAGGCTTACCAGGCACCACTGACAAACCCGGTCGAAGTTGCGAGGGGTGCCCAGGTGCCGAAAGCGGACCGTCTGTCGGGTCCTCCGGCTACGCCCGCCACACGAACTGCAACCAAAACTGCAACCACGCACGACGAAGGGCCCCACCGCAAGCGGTGGGGCCCTTCGACATCGTGCCCGGTGAGGCACTGGCGGAGGATACGAGATTCGAACTCGTGAGGGGTTGCCCCCAACACGCTTTCCAAGCGTGCGCCCTAGGCCTCTAGGCGAATCCTCCGCCAGGAACATTACATGACCGAGGGGAGTGCTCGCGAACTCGTTCCCTGCCCCCGACATCAGGTAACCTTGGCGCAGCCCCTCACGCGGCGCTATCTGACTGAACTCCCCCAGGGCCGGAAGGCAGCAAGGGTAGGTTGGCTCTGGCGGGTGCGTGGGGGGCGTCTGCGTTCCGGGGCTCTGGGGTTCCGAGGTTCTGGGGTTCTGGGGTTCCTGGGGCGGGGTCGGTTGTCAGTGGCCGCCTATAACCTCGTATGCGTGTCGTCTCTCGCTCTGTACCGCCGCTATCGCCCGGAGACCTTCGCCGAGGTCATCGGGCAGCAGCACGTCACCGACCCGTTGCAGCAGGCGCTGCGCAACAACCGGGTCAACCACGCGTACCTGTTCAGCGGGCCGCGCGGCTGTGGCAAGACGACCAGTGCGCGCATCCTGGCGCGGTGTCTGAACTGCGAGCAGGGCCCTACGCCCACGCCCTGCGGTGAGTGCCAGTCGTGCCAGGACCTCGCGCGCAACGGCCCCGGCTCCATCGACGTCATCGAGATCGACGCCGCTTCCCACGGTGGTGTGGACGACGCCCGTGACCTGCGTGAGAAGGCCTTCTTCGGGCCCGCCCGCAGCCGGTACAAGATCTACATCATCGACGAGGCCCACATGGTCACGTCGGCCGGCTTCAACGCGCTGCTGAAGGTCGTCGAGGAGCCGCCGGAGCATCTCAAGTTCATCTTCGCGACCACGGAGCCCGAGAAGGTCATCGGGACCATCCGGTCGCGGACCCATCACTATCCGTTCCGGCTCGTCCCGCCCGGGACCCTGCGGGAGTACCTCGCCGAGGTGTGCCAGAAGGAGGCCATCCCGGTCGAGGACGGTGTCCTCCCGCTCGTCGTGCGCGCCGGTGGCGGGTCCGTGCGTGACTCCATGTCCGTTATGGACCAGCTGCTGGCCGGCGCCGCCGCGGACGGTGTGACGTACGCCATGGCGACCGCCCTGCTCGGGTACACGGACGGCTCCCTCCTGGACTCCGTCGTCGAGGCCTTCGCCACCGGTGACGGGGCCGCGGCCTTCGAGGTCGTCGACCGTGTCATCGAAGGCGGGAACGATCCCCGCCGGTTCGTCGCCGACCTGCTGGAGCGGCTGCGCGACCTGGTGATCCTCGCCGCCGTCCCGGACGCGGCCGAGAAGGGGCTCATCGACGCCCCCGCCGACGTCGTCGAACGCATGCAGGCCCAGGCCGGCACCTTCGGCGCCGCCGAGCTGAGCCGGGCCGCCGACCTCGTCAACGAGGGCCTCACCGAGATGCGCGGCGCCCACTCGCCCCGTCTCCAGCTGGAGCTGATCTGCGCCCGCGTGCTGCTCCCCGCCGCCTACGGCGACGAGCGGTCCGTCATGGCCCGGCTGGACCGGATCGAGCGCGGCGTGAACTTCTCCTCCCAGGGCCCGGCCGGCATGCCCGCCATGGGGTACGCGCCGGGGCCCGAGGGGCATGGGGCAGCGGCGGCCGGAGCCGCTCCGGCGGCTGCTCCCGTTCCGCCGGGTGGCGGTCCGGCCGCGGCCCGGGCGGCGGTCCGCGCGTCCGGAGCGCCGGGTGGTGAGGGCCCAGGGAGCCCTGTTCCCGGGAGCATCGGCTCCGGGGGTCCCGGGGGCGGCAGTGGCAGTGGCAGTGGCGGTCATCCGGCGGCCGATGGCGGGCATACGCATGCCCCCGCTGCAGCGGGCCAGGAAGCGCAGCAGCCGGCGGTTACGGGCACGCCCGCTCCGACCGGGCCCGCCGCTCCCGCAGATCATGCCGAGCCCGCGCCCGCCGGCAGCCCGGCCGACGGCGGGCACGCCCAGCCTGCGCCGCCGCCCCAGACTCCCGCTCCCTCCCACGCCTCCGCCCCGGCCCCCGGCGCCTGGCCCACCGCGGCCTCCGCCGGCAGCGGCCGTCGTCCCGGCGGCTGGCCCACGGCCGCCTCGGGCGCGCCATCACCCGCATCCGCGCCCGCTTCGGCCCCCCCGGCAGCGAGCGCCCCCGCCCCCAGCGCGCCCGCACCCAGCAGCCCCCCACCGGCGTCCTCGGCCCCGGCACCGGCCGCGCCCGCCCCGGCACCCGGCGGTCTCGACCCCCGCATGCTCTGGCCGAACATCCTGGAAGCGGTCAAGAACCGCCGTCGCTTCACCTGGATCCTGCTCAGCCAGAACGCCCAGGTGACCGGCTTCGACGGCACCACCCTCCAGCTCGGCTTCGTCAACGCCGGTGCCCGCGACAACTTCCTGAGCAGCGGCAGCGAGGACGTGCTGCGGCAGGCGCTGGGCGAGCAGTTCAACGTCCAGTGGAAGATCGAGGCGATCGTCGACCCGTCCGGCGGCTCCGCGCCGCAGGCCACGGGCGGCCCTTCCGGATTCGGGGGAGGCCAGGGCGGTCACGGCGGCGGTACCGGTGGCTACGGCGGTGGCGGTGGCGGTGGCGGCGGTGGCGGCTACAACACCGGCGGTGGAGGCGGCGGCTACAACGCCGGTAGCGGCGGCGGTACGGCGACCGCCCAGCGCCCCGCCCCGGCCCAGCCGACGGCCCCCTCCACCCCCGCCCAGCAGTCGAGCACCCCCACGCGTGGCTCCACCCCGGCCCCCGCGTCCACCGCCCCCGTACCTCAGCCCTCCGCCCCGGCGCCCCGGTCTGTCTCCGTCGAGGACGACATCCCCGAGGACGACGATCCCGACCTCGACGAGTCGGCCCTCTCCGGCCAGGAGCTGATCGTCCGGGAACTGGGGGCGACGGTGGTGGAGGAGTTCTCGAACGAGCCCTAGCCGCCCGACCGAGCGCGATGGCCACGCCACCGACGAGCGGGCCCCCGAGCGACCAGCCAGGACCCCCGTTTAGAGGAACCTCCAACCCAACCTCCCCACCCCCTTCGGAAGCCCGCACAAAGGGAACCCGCCACCTCCCGTTAGGCTGACCCCCGTGAAGGTCCTCGTCATCGGAAGCGGCGCCCGCGAACACGCCCTGTGCCACTCCCTGTCCCACGACCCCGATGTCACCGCGCTGCACTGCGCCCCCGGCAACGCCGGCATCGCCGAGGTCGCCGAGCTGCACCAGGTCGACGCCCTGGACGGCGCGGCCGTCACCACGCTGGCCACGCGGCTCGGCGCGGACCTCGTGGTCGTCGGCCCGGAGGCGCCGCTGGTCGCCGGTGTCGCCGACGCCGTCCGCGAGGCCGGCATCCCGGTCTTCGGCCCGTCCGGCCAGGCCGCTCAGCTCGAGGGCTCCAAGGCCTTCGCGAAGGACGTCATGGCGGCGGCCGAGGTGCCCACGGCACGGTCGTACGTGTGCACGACCCCCGAGGAGGCCGCCACGGCCCTCGACGCCTTCGGGGCCCCGTACGTCGTCAAGGACGACGGGCTCGCCGCCGGCAAGGGCGTCGTCGTCACCGACGACATCGAGGCCGCCAAGGAGCATGCCGCCGCCTGCGAGCGCGTGGTCATCGAGGAGTACCTCGACGGCCCCGAGGTCTCCCTGTTCGCCGTCACCGACGGCGAGACGGTCGTGCCGCTGCAGCCCGCCCAGGACTTCAAGCGCGCGCTGGACGGCGACGAGGGCCCGAACACCGGCGGCATGGGGGCGTACTCCCCGCTGCCGTGGGCCGACCCGAAGCTGGTCGACGAGGTGATGCAGACCGTCCTCCAGCCGACCGTGGACGAGATGAAGCGCCGCGGCACGCCGTTCTCCGGGCTGCTCTACGCCGGTCTCGCGATCACTTCCCGCGGCGTGCGCGTGATCGAGTTCAACGCCCGCTTCGGCGACCCCGAGACCCAGGTCGTCCTGGCCCGGCTGAAGACACCGCTGGCCGGTCTCCTGATGGCCGCGGCCACCGGCAACCTCGCCCACCTGGAGCCGCTGCGCTGGAGCGACGAAGCGGCCGTGACCGTGGTCGTCGCCTCGCACAACTACCCCGGCACCCCGCGCACCGGCGACCCGATCACCGGTCTCGACGAGGTCGCCGCCCAGGACGCCCCGCACGCGTACGTGCTGCACGCCGGCACCAGGCGTGACGGTGACGCGATCGTCAGCGCGGGCGGCCGCGTCCTGTCCGTCACGGCCACCGGCAAGGACCTCACCGAGGCCCGCGACCGCGCCTACACGGCCGTCGGCCGCATCCGCCTCGACGGTTCCCAGCACCGCACGGACATCGCCGCGAAGGCGGCAGGCGCGTAACCGACCGGCCATCCCGGCACCCGGCGCCACCACCACGCGTCACCGCCACGCGCCCCACCTGGGGTCACCAGCCGGGCTCACCACCGGGCGCCACCACCGCGCGTCAACCCGTACACCCTGCGTCACACCAACGTGGGAAACAGCCCCGCTCGATGAACCCGGCAGGCCCCGGATCCGTCTCAGGATCCGGGGCCTGAAGTTTTCGGTATGCGCGGCCTGATCCTCGCTGTCCGTCATCCACCTCTCCCCAAAGCCATTCCATCGAGTGACCGATGTCCTATCCGGCTGACGGGGGGTGGAGCCCCAACTAGGGTGCGGCGCAAGCGTTCCGGCACTTGGCCCACCGGCATTGCGATGTCAGTGGGGGGTGCCACAGTGGGGGAGTGAGCAAGGAAAGCGTCAGGTCAACGGGGAGGGGGTGAGGTCGGTCGTGACCGGAATGGGTGTGGAGGCAGGCGCGCAGGCCGCGCGGGCACGAGCACTGGTCGTGCTGCGCATCCGCAGCCGCGCGCTGGCCGTCGCCCTGCTGCCCGCCGCCGTCGCCGTGATCCTGCTCGCGGGCGCCGCCACCGGCCGCCTCGCGGGCCCCGGCTGGGACGCCGTCCGCTGGGTACTGACGCCGGTCGCGGTCCTGGTGCTGCTCGCCGCCGCCGGTGTGGCCCTGGTCGTCGCCCGGGCCCGTCCCGCCATGAGCCCGACCATCCCGATCGCCGAGGAGTCGGCCCCCGACCTGTACCGGTTGGTGCGCGACCTCGCCGACCGCCTGGACGTCCCCGCGCCCTCCGCCATAGCGCTCACGCCGGACTGCGACAGCTGGCTGGAGGACCGCACGCACCGGGCCCACGGCCCGCCCCCCGCCGAGGAGCACGACGACATAGCGGGCGGCGGCAGACACCCGCACCGCCGGCACCCTGTCGCGCCGGTCCTCGTGATCGGCTCCCCCTTCCTGTGGTGGATGCGGGTCGGGGAGCTGCGTGCGGTGCTCGCCCCGGTCGTCGCCGGCACGGGCCCCTCGGCGCACCCCGACATAGCCGCCGCCCGGCGCTTCGTCCGAGGCCTGGACGCCGCGGTGGCCGTGGCCTCGGCGCCGGATCGCCGGCCGGTGTCGCGGGCCGTGCTGGCCGGTGTCGGCTGGGTGGCCCGGCTGCTGCTGCGCAGTTGCCGGGTGCACGCCGCCGAGATGGAGCGGGGTGTGGCGGCAGCGGCCGCGGAGCGTGCACAGGCTGTGGATTACGGGCTGCGGATCGTCGCCCAGGAGCAGGTGGGCCTGGCGTACGCGGGCTGGGACCGGCTGCTGACCCGGGTCGCGCTGCCCGCCTGGCGGATGGGCCGCTGGCCGTCCCGGCTGGACGCCGGTGTGGTGGCGGCGCTCACGGAGCTGTCCCGGCGCGACCGCCTGGCCGAGGGCTTCGCGTCCCGGCTTGGTGAGCGGCCCGCCTGCGATCTGCTGGAGGAGCCGGGCGCGGTCGACGAGGCCGCCTCCCTCCTCGCCGCCCGCCTCTTCCACGGCGGCCCGGCGGGGCCCGGTCCCGACTGGTCGCCGGTGGGCTGGAGCGAGTATCCGGAGGAGGTCGTGGACCGCAAGTGGCGCATCGACGCGGCCCGGCTCCACCGGGTCCTGGACGACATGGGCGTCCGCCCGGCCCCGGGAAGCACGGCCCCGAACACCGGCGGCCCGACGCTGTCCCGCGTCCTCGATCACCTGACGGACCAGGCCGGAGAACCCCCCTTCGTCACCCGGAGCCCCGAACCACCCCCGGACGACGAAGAGGACCTCGCGGGCACGACCCCCCGCAGCGCCACCCTCGCCGCCCGGCTCAGCGCCGAACTGTCCCGCGAGGAAGCCACCGCGACGCCGGGCCCGCCGACCGCCGCCGCCTCGAACACAGCCACCTCGGCCCCCACCCCCTCGACTGCCGCCACCTCGACCCCCACCAACCCCGCGACCACGGCGGCCACCAACCCCGCGATCACGAACCACGCGACCACCGCGGCCACCACCCCCGCGACCGCGACCGTCCCGCCCATGAGCCCCCCGGCCACCCCGGACCCCGCAGCACTCTGGGACGACCGGACCCTCCCCCTCTTCCCCCTCCAGCCCCCGCGCACGGCCCGTGAACTGCTCGCCGACCACCTCACGGCGATGATCTGCTGCGCCGCGATGGACACCGCGGGCGCGACACCGGGCCTGGACTGGCTGGACGGCCCGACCCTCCTCCACAACGGCGAGCGCACCGCCGACCTGGCGCCCAAGGTCCTCACCCTGATCGAGGACGGCGACTCCACGCCCCTGCGGGCCTGGCTGGCCGAGCTGGGGATACGGCCCGAGAAGCCGGTCCGGCTCGGCTGACCCCCCGGGGTCGCCCCCCGGAGCACCGGCTTCCGCTTCTGGCCAATTCGAAACGAACAGTAACGAAGTGCGCGCATTATGTGATGTGCTTGGACCGTTCGCGCGCATGGCAAGGGCTTGCGACATACGACAAACACATAGGCACGAAGGAACCACAGGGGTCGCAGCTCACCACACAGCACGCACAGCCACGGGGGCGAAGGGGAGGGGAAGCAACCATGGGCTCGGAGCAGATCCGCCGCTGGGAGTCGGGAGCGCTGGCGCACGCCGTGACGGATCCCTTCGGGCAGGGCCCCGTTCCGTGGCTGCGCGGAAACGTGACGTACTTCGACGACAGCGGCCAGGTCGTCCCCTGGTACGTGGACCAGGACCCGGCCCAGGCCCCGAAGAAGGGCAGCCGCTCGAGCGGCCCTCGCGCGGCCGACGACGTCCACTGCCAGATCAAGGGCTTCACCTCCACCGGCGCGGTCGCGCCCGGCGAGGCCATCGACTTCCACATCACCGTCGACCCGCCCCAGGAGTTCGGCGTCGACATCTACCGCATCGGCCACTACGGCGGTGACGGCGCCGCGAAGATCACCACCAGCCCGCGCCTGTCCGGCATCGTGCAGCCCTCGCCGCTCACGGCGGACCGCACGGTCTCCTGCCACCACTGGTGGCTGTCCTGGCGGCTCCAGATCCCGTCGTACTGGAACGTCGGCGCGTACGTCGCCGTCCTCACCACCGCCGACGGCTACCGCTCCCACGTCCCGTTCACGGTCCGCGACGACCAGCCCGCCGACCTGCTCCTCGTCCTGCCCGACATCACCTGGCAGGCGTACAACCTCTACCCGGAGGACGGCCGCACCGGCGCCAGCCTCTACCACGCCTGGGACGAGAAGGGCCGTTTACTGGGTGAGTCCGAGGCCGCCACCACGGTCTCCTTCGACCGCCCGTACGCGGGCGCGGGCCTCCCGCTGCACGTCGGGCACGCCTACGACTTCATCCGCTGGGCCGAGCGCTACGGCTACGACGTCGCCTACGCCACCGCCTCGGACCTGCACGCGGGCCGCGTCGACCCCACCCGCTACCGCGGCCTGGTCTTCCCGGGCCACGACGAGTACTGGTCGGCCGCGATGCGCGGTGCCGTGGAGCGCGCCCGCGACGCCGGCACCTCGCTCGTCTTCCTCTCCGCCAACTCGATGTACTGGCAGGTGGAGCTGGGACCGTCCCCGTCCGGTGTCCCCGACCGCCTGCTGACCTGCCGCAAGCGCAGGGGCCCCGGCAAGCCGGTGCTGTGGCGGGAGATCGACCGGGCGGAGCAGCAGCTCATCGGCATCCAGTACGCCGGGCACGTCCCCGTGCCCCACCCTCTGATCGTGCGCAACGCGGGCCACTGGCTGTGGGAGGCGACCGGGGCGCACGAGGGGGACGAGATCGAGGGCCTGGTGGCGGGCGAGGCCGACCGCTACTTCCCGCGCACCCCGCTGCCCGAGCACGAGGAGCGCGTGCTGCTCGCCCATTCGCCGTACACGGACAAGGAGGGCACCGCCCGCCACCAGGAGACGTCCCTGTACCGCGCCCCCTCCGGCGCCTGGGTCTTCGCTTCCGGAACGTTCGCCTGGACCCCGGCCCTGGACCGCCCCGGCCACGTCGACGCCCGCGTCCAGCGGGCCACCGCAAACCTCCTGGACCGCATCTGCAAACGCGACTGACCCACTGTCCGGGATCAGCCCCGCATACGGGAGAATCAACCCCATTGGACAGAACCACGGGGAGGAACCGTGTCCGGATTCGTAGAGAAGCCCGAGCCGATCCAGGTTCCGGGCCTGGTGCATCTGCACACCGGCAAGGTGCGCGATCTGTACCAGAACGAGGCGGGCGACCTCGTGATGGTCGCCAGCGACCGCATGTCCGCGTACGACTGGGTGCTGCCGACCGAGATCCCCGACAAGGGCCGGATCCTCACCCAGCTCTCCCTGTGGTGGTTCGACCAGCTCGCCGACCTGATCCCGAACCACGTCCTGAGCACGGAACTGCCCGCGGGCGCCCCCGCCGACTGGGAGGGCCGCACCCTCGTCTGCAAGTCGCTCCAGATGGTTCCCGTGGAGTGCGTGGCGCGCGGCTATCTGACCGGCTCGGGCCTGGTCGAGTACAACGAGTCCCGTACGGTCTGCGGCCTCGCCCTCCCGGAGGGCCTGGTCGACGGCAGCGAACTGCCCGCCCCGATCTTCACCCCGGCGACCAAGGCCGCCGTCGGCGAGCACGACGAGAACGTCTCCTACGAGGAGGTCGCCCGCCAGGTCGGCGCCGACACCGCGGCCCGGCTGCGCCAGGCGACCCTCGCCGTCTACTCGCGGGGCCGGGACATCGCCCGCGAGCGGGGCATCATCCTCGCGGACACGAAGTTCGAGTTCGGCTTCGACGGCGACTCCCTGGTCCTGGCGGACGAGGTCCTGACCGCGGATTCCTCCCGCTTCTGGCCGGCCGACGAGTGGCAGCCGGGCCGGGCGCAGCCGTCGTACGACAAGCAGTACGTCCGCGACTGGCTGACCTCGGCGGAGTCCGGCTGGGACCGCAAGAGCGAGCAGCCGCCGCCCGCGCTGCCGCAGCAGGTCGTCGACGCCACCCGTGCCAAATACGTGGAGGCGTACGAGCGCCTGACCGGCACGAGCTGGGCGTAGAGCCCAGGCGGAACACGGAGAAGCCCCCCGGCCGGAGCCGGGGGGCTTCTCACTGGAGCGAACGACGAGGTTCGAACTCGCGACCTCAACCTTGGCAAGGTTGCGCTCTACCAACTGAGCTACGTTCGCATGCGCCGTGGCGCGGGAACCACTATACCCAACCTCGCTCCCGCGCGAGCCGCACCGCGGCATGCCGGTTCTCCGCCCCGAGCTTCGACACGGCCGACGACAGGTAGTTCCGCACGGTCCCCTGCGACAGCGCGGCCCGCTCGGCGATCTCCGCCACGGGCGCACCGTCCGCCGCGAGTTCCAGCACCTCGGCCTCCCGGGCGGTCAGCGGCGAGTCCCCGGCGGCGATCGCGTCGGCGGCCAACTCCGGGTCGACGTAACGGTTCCCGGCGTGCACCGTGCGAATGAGCTCCGCGAGCCGCTGCGCACTGACGGTTTTCGGCACGAACCCCCGCACCCCGGCCTCCAGCGCCCGCTTCAGATGCCCGGGCCGCCCGTGGCTGGTGACGATGAGCACCTTGCAGCCGGGCAGTTCGGTGCGCAGGGATGTGGCGACCTTCACACCGTCGGCGCCGGGCATCTGGAGATCCAGGACGGCGACGTCGGGCTTGTGGGCTCGGGCCATCGCCAGCGCCTCCGGCCCGGTCGCCGCCTCGGCGACGACCATGAGGTCGTCCTCCAGCGACAGCAGCGCGGCGAGCGCCCCGCGAATGAGGTGCTCGTCGTCGGCGAGCAGCAGCCGCACCGGCTCCACGGCCGTCATGGCATGACCTCACTCACAGCAGGCACAGCAGCGCGGGGATCGTAAGGGGCGGACTCCGACGGCAGCGGGATCTCCGCCGTCAGCCGGAACAGCCCCTTGCCCGCCGGCCCGGCCTCCAGCGTCCCGTCGATCTGCGCCAGCCGCTCCCGCAGCCCGGCGAGCCCGGAGCCGGACGCCCCCGCGCCCTCTCTGGTCTCCGTGACCCCGTCGTTCTCCACCGACAACACCACTTGCCCCTCCAGAATCCCGAGCCGCACGGCACACCACCGCGCGTCCCCGTGCCGCAGGACATTCGTCGCGGCCTCCCGCACCACCCACCCCAGGGCGGACTGCACCCCGGCCGGCAGCTCCGCCGGGGCCCGCCCGCTCACCGTGCAGTCGATACCGGCCGCGATCAGCACCCCTTGTGCACCGGCCAGTTCGGAGGCGAGATCGGCCTCCCGGTAACCCCGCACGACCTCGCGGACCTCCCGCTGCGACTCGTGCGCGAGCCGCTGCACCTCGACCATCTGCGCCGCGGCCTCCGGCCGTCCCCGCTGGGCGAGCTGCACGGCCAGCTCGCTCTTGAGCGCGATCACGGCGAGATTCCGCCCCATGACGTCGTGCAGATCCCGCCCGAACCTGAGCCGCTCCTCGGCGACGGCGAGCCGGGCCCGGGTCTCGCGGGCCTCGTCGAGTTCGTAGACGGCGTTGAGCAGCCACACGGAGAAGACGGCCACGAAGGCGATGAACGTGCCGCCGATCAGCACGATCAACGCGGTGAAGAGCGCCGTGAGGGCGGGGGCACCGAGCGCGAACGTCACGATCCAGGTGCCTGCCGCGAAGCCGGCCGCGATGCCGAAGGCGCGCCGCCGGTCGCGGACGCCGAGCGCGATGATGCCGGGCCCGAAGACCAGGATCACTCCGAAGACCCCACCGGCGGCGCTGTCGACGCTTTCGCCGGCGGGCCCGCGCTCGGCGATCCCGAGCGCGGCGACGGAGACCGCGGCGGTGACGGCGGCCAGTGTCCACATCAGCCCGATGGGCTGGGGCCTGCGGCCCCGCGTCCAGTCCACCGCCCGCGACACGGTCACGAAGGCGAGGGTGGCGTGCACGGCCACCACCAGCATGACGGCACCGCCCAGCCGTGCCCCCAGCGGGGCCACGGACGTGAACCCGACGGAGAAGAACTCCATCACCGCGAAGAAGTAGAACGACCACCGCGTGTAGGTCTCGACCTTCTGCGGTGTGCTCTGCCGCCGCCACCACCTGCCCGGCCCGCGCATCAGCCCGTCACTCCCCCTTCGGTCAGCGTCGCGGTTCCCAGCGGAACCACCGCCGTACAGCAAACACCGCGATGACGATCCAGGCCATCGCCGTCGCGAGGGCGCCGAGTGCCTCGTACGCCGACAGATCGCCGGTCCAGCCGCCGCGCACCAGGGTGACGACGGGCGTCAGCGGCAGCAGTTCGCACACGGAGGCCAGCCGGTCGGGCATCAGCTCCAGCGGGAAGAACATGCCGGAGCCCATCATCGAGACGAGCAGCAGCGGCATGGGCGTGGCCTGTGCGCTCTCGCCGGTCCGGGTCACGGCGGCGGTGGCCGCGGCGAGGGCCGCGCACATCACGAGCCCCAACAGCAGTCCGGCGACGGCCAGATGCGGGGCGGACGGCGCGGACAGGTCCAGCAGCACGGTGCAGCCGGCCACGAGCAGCAGGCACTGCACGACTCCGGTGAGGGCGGCGGGCAGCGCGGAGCCGGCCAGGATCTCGACGTCCCGCAGCTCACCGGTGCGCAGCCGCTTGAGGACGAGTTCCTCACGCCGGACGACGTACGTGCCGACGAGCACCGAGTAGACGGCGAACAGCAGGGAGAAGCCGACCGCGGCGGGCAGCACCAGGGTGCCGGTGTTCAGCCCGGCTCCGGCGATGTCCATCCCCTCGGCCGCCGACCGCACGCTGAAAGGCATCACCAGCGGTACGAACAGCGCCGCGACGAGCGCGCCCCTGGTCCGCCCGAGCAGGGTCAGTTCCGCGCGGGCGAGAGCGGTCATCCGGCTCAGCGGAGTGGTCGCCGCCGGTGCCGGGCGGGGCGTCGTGGTGATGGCGCTCATGCCGCGTACTCCTTCGTCTTCGTTCCCGTGGTCCGGTCCTCGGAGACGTCCTTGGCGATGCGGAGGAACGCCTCCTCCAGGGAGGCCGACCGCACGTCCAGGCGGCGTAGTTCCACCTGGGCCCGCGCGGCCCACGTCAGCAGTTCGGTGGCGGTCCGCTGGAGTTCGTGGGTGCGCAGCCGGACGGTCCGGCCGTCGGTCTCGTGCCCGCTCACGCCCAGCTCGCCGAGCGGCGGGAGATCGCCGACGAAGTAGCCGTCGGGCAGTTCGAAGGAGATCCGCGACGGTTCCGCGGCGGTGACCTCGGCCGGGGTCCCGGTGGTGGCGATGCGGCCCTCGTGCATGATCGCCAGCCGGTCGGCGAGGTTCTCGGCCTCTTCCAGGTAGTGCGTGGTCAGCAGCACCGTCGTACCGCCGTCGCGCAGCGCGCTCACCAACTCCCAGGTGTCGTGGCGGCCTTCGGCGTCCAGGCCGGTGGTCGGCTCGTCCAGGAAGAGCACCTCGGGGTCGCCGAGCAGTGCGAGCGCCAGATCCAGCCGGCGCCGCTGCCCGCCGGACAACTGCTTGACCCGGATGCCGGCCTTCGACTCCAGTCCGACCAGCGCCAGGACCTCCGCCGGCGGCCGGGCCCCGCTCACGCACCCCGCCCACATCCGCGCGGTCTCCGCGACGGTCAGCTCGGACGGGAAGCCGCCTTCCTGGAGCATCACGCCGGTGCGCGGCCGTACGAGGGCCCGTTCGGTGTACGGGTCGTGCCCGAGGACCCGGACCCGGCCGTCCGCCGGCGCCGCGAGACCCTCCAGCAGTTCGACGGTCGAGGTCTTGCCCGCGCCGTTGGTGCCCAGCAGGGCGAAGATCTCCCCGCGACGTACGGAAAAGGTGATTCCGCTTACCGCCTCGAACCCGCCCCCGTACACACGCCGCAGGTCAGTGACCTCAATCACGTGTTCGTGTCCGTTCGTTTCCATGCCTTCAGCGTCCCGGCTCCACGGCCGGGGAAGCAGTGCGCGCTGTCATCACTCCGCATGACAAATGTCAGAAGCGGATGCCGGAAGCGGAGAGGGAAACACGAAGAAGACCCCGGTCCATCAGGACCGGGGTCTCATTCCCGAGCGGACGACGAGGCTCGAACTCGCGACCTCAACCTTGGCAAGGTTGCGCTCTACCAACTGAGCTACGTCCGCATGTGCTCCCGATCGGCTCTCACCGATCGGTGCGGGCACCAGCCTACCTGATCCACAAGAGTGGTCGGTACTGGCGATGCAGAGCGGGTGACAGGAATCGCACACTGCGCCTTCCCCCTGGAAGGGGGATGTTCTACTACTGAACTACACCCGCATGTTTCCGTGAGCCGGGCCTTTCGGCCTCGCCCCTCGGCGTGCTCCAGACTCTAGCTGATCAGCCGGGGTGCTGCGCAAGTCGGTTGCCGCGAGGGGCGGGTGACCGGCCGTCCGCCGGGCCTCACCGGGCCGTCACTGGGCGGCGGTGAATGCCTCGTAGATCTTCTTGGGGATGCGCCCGCGCGCGGGGACCTCCATCTTGTTGGCCTGGGCCCAGGCCCGCACGGCCGACGGGTCGGGGGCGACTTCCGTCTGCCGGTACGCCCTGCCCGAGCGGGACCGCTTGCGGCCGGCCTCCACGTAGGGCGCGAGCGCCTTCCGCAGTTCACCGGCATTGACTTCGTTCAGGTCGATCTCGTACGACTTGCCGTCCAGTCCGAAGGCGATCGTTTCCGCCGCTTCCGAGCCGTCGATGTCGTCAAAGAGAGTGACCACGACCTTCTGCGCCACGAATATCGGTCCCTTCCTGCGGCACTTGCCAATTCATTTCTACAGTGCCTGGCAATGCAATGTGAAACCCGACTAAATCTGTCCGCGTGTCCGAACGCAATAGGTTTCGGGTGTCGACCCGGAATCTTTCCCGGAAATTTTCGTGTGTGGGTGCGTCGATGCAGGATCGTGATGACCGTCACGTAGTTTCCTACAAGTCAACGCGCGTAGAATTTTTGTGCGGGTAGTCTGAAGGAACCTGCTCAGCACCACACACCGGGAGTGCCAGTGGCACGCGTCGTAGTCGACGTCATGCTCAAGCCGGAGATCCTCGACCCCCAGGGCCAGGCGGTGCAGCGCGCACTGCCGCGGCTGGGTTTCGAAGGGATCTCGGACGTCCGCCAGGGAAAGCGTTTCGAACTGGAAGTTGACGGGCCGGTCGACGAGGCCGCCCTCGCCCGCATTCACGATCTTGCGGAGTCGTTCCTCGCGAACACCGTGATCGAGGACTTCACGGTACGGGTCGAGGAAGTCGCGGAGGCCGTGAAGTGACCGCTCGTATTGGCGTCGTCACTTTCCCCGGCAGTCTGGACGACCGGGACACCCAGCGCGCGATCCGCCTCGCGGGCGCCGAGCCGGTCGCCCTGTGGCACAAGGACAAGGACCTCAAGCAGGTCGACGCCGTGGTGCTGTGCGGTGGTTTCTCCTACGGCGACTATCTGCGCGCCGGGGCCATCGCCCGTTTCTCGCCGGTGATGGAGCCCCTGCTGGAGCAGGCGAAGGCCGGCCTGCCGGTGCTCGGCATCTGCAACGGCTTCCAGATCCTCACCGAGGCCCATCTGCTGCCCGGCACGATGCTGCGCAACAACCACCTGCACTTCATCTGCCGTGACCAGAAGCTGCGCGTGGAGAACGCCGAGACGGCCTGGACCAGTGACTACACCGCCGGCCAGGAGATCCACATCCCGCTGAAGAACATCGACGGGCAGTACGTCGCCGACCAGCGCACGCTGGACGCGCTGGAGTCCGAGGGCCGGGTCGCCTTCCGGTACCTGGACGTCAACCCCAACGGCTCGAACAACGACATCGCGGGTGTCGCCAACGAGGCCGGCAACGTCGTGGGCCTCATGCCGCACCCCGAGCACGCCGTCGAGCCGCTGATCGGCAGCGGTCGTACCGACGGCCTCCCGTTCTTCACCTCGATCCTCAAGAAGCTGGTCAACGCATGAGCCGGACGCCTCTGGACACGGTCGAGCACGCGGCCGCGACCCCCGACGTCGAGCTGCCCTGGGCCGAACTGGGCCTGAAGAAGGACGAGTACGAGCGCGTGGTCGAGATCCTCGGCCGCCGGCCCACCGGGGCCGAGCTCGCCATGTACTCGGTGATGTGGTCGGAGCACTGCTCGTACAAGAGCAGCAAGGTGCACCTGCGCCAGTTCGGTGAGAAGGCACCCGAGAACGACGCCATGCTCGTCGGCATCGGCGAGAACGCCGGTGTCGTGGACGTCGGCCAGGGCTACGCGGTCACCTTCAAGGTCGAGTCGCACAACCACCCGTCGTACGTCGAGCCCTACCAGGGCGCGGCCACGGGTGTCGGCGGCATCGTCCGCGACATCATCGCCATGGGCGCCCGCCCGGTGGCGGTCGTCGACCCGCTGCGCTTCGGCGCGGCCGACCACCCCGACACCAAGCGCGTGCTGCCGGGTGTCGTCGCCGGCATCGGCGGCTACGGCAACTGCCTGGGCCTGCCCAACATCGGCGGCGAGGTCGTCTTCGACTCCTGCTACCAGGGCAACCCGCTGGTCAACGCCGGGTGCATCGGCGTGATGCGGCACGAGGACATCCACCTCGCGAAGGCGTCCGGCGCGGGCAACAAGGTCATCCTGTACGGGGCTCGTACGGGTGGTGACGGCATCGGCGGCGCGTCGATCCTGGCGAGTGAGACCTTCGACGACGCCAAGCCGTCGAAGCGCCCGGCGGTCCAGGTCGGTGACCCCTTCCAGGAGAAGCTGCTCATCGAGTGCACCCTGGAGGCCTTCAAGGAGAAGCTGGTCGTCGGCATCCAGGACCTGGGCGCGGCCGGCCTGTCCTGCGCGACCAGCGAGCTGGCCTCCAACGGCTCCGGCGGCATGCGCGTGACGCTGGACGACGTCCCCCTGCGCGACTCCACGCTCTCGCCCGAGGAAATCCTCATGAGCGAGTCGCAGGAGCGCATGTGCGCGGTCGTCGAGCCGGAGAAGGTCGACCGCTTCCTGGAGATCTGCGAGAAGTGGGACGTCATCGCCACCGTCATCGGTGAGGTGACCGACGGCGACCGCCTGGAGATCTACTGGCACGACGGCAAGATCGTCGACGTCGACCCGCGCACGGTGGCCCACGAGGGACCGGTCTACGAGCGCCCGTACGCCCGCCCGTCCTGGCAGGACGCCCTCCAGGCGGACGACGCGAACAAGCTGCCGCGGCCGACGACGAGTGAGGAGCTGAAGGACCAGGTCCTGAAGCTGGTCGGCTCCCCGAACCAGGCCTCCAAGTCCTGGATCACCTCCCAGTACGACCACTTCGTGCAGGGCAACACGGTCCTCGCCCAGCCCGAGGACTCCGGCATGATCCGGATCGACGAGGAGACGGGCCTCGGCGTGGCCCTCGCCACGGACGGCAACGGCCGGTACGCCAAGCTCGACCCGTACACGGGCGCGCAGCTCGCGCTGGCGGAGGCCTACCGGAACGTGGCGACGACCGGTGCGAAGCCGCTCGCCGTGTCCGACTGCCTGAACTTCGGTTCGCCCGAGGACCCGGCGGTGATGTGGCAGTTCGCGGAGGCCGTGCGCGGTCTGGCGGACGCCTGCCAGCAGCTGGGCACCCCGGTGACCGGCGGCAACGTCTCGCTCTACAACCAGACGGGCGAGGCGGCCATCCACCCGACCCCGGTCGTCGCGGTCCTGGGCGTCATCGACGACGTCACCCGGCGCACACCGGTCGCCTTCCAGGAGGAGGGGCAGCTGCTCTACCTCCTGGGCGACACGCGTGAGGAGTTCGGCGGTTCGGCCTGGTCGCAGGTTGTGCACGACCACCTCGGCGGTCTGCCGCCCAAGGTGGACCTGGAGCGTGAGCGGCTGCTCGCCGAGATCCTGATCGCCGCCTCCCGCGACGGCATGATCGACTCCGCGCACGACCTGTCGGACGGCGGTCTGATCCAGGCGGTCGTCGAGTCGGCGCTGCTGGGCGGCAAGGGCGCGCGTCTGATCGTCCCGGACGGTCTGGACGCCTTCACCTTCCTCTTCTCCGAGTCGGCGGGCCGCGCGGTCGTGGCCGTGCCGCGTTCGGAGGAGGTCCGCTTCAACGACATGTGCGGTGCGCGGGGCCTGCCGGTCACCCGCATCGGTGTCGTGGACGGCGACTCGGTGGACATTCAGGGCGAGTTCACGCTCCCCCTGTCCGAGCTGCGCGAGCTCCACGAGGGGACGATCCCGGCCCTCCTGGCGTAGCCACGGAGCCCAGGCCCCGCCCGTCCTGGTGACGGGCGGGGCCTTCGCATGTCCGGACGCGCCCCCTTGAACGCAATTACGTAGTTCCGTAATATCCACGGTGTGGAACTGGAACAACGTGTCGCCGACCTCGAACGACGGCTGGCCGCCCTGGAAGGCGCCCACCGCGCCGGACCCCGCCTCGACGCGGGCGACTTCTGGGCCCTGAACGGGCTGAAAGAGCAGCTGTCCGAGCTGGGAGCCGCCGACGGCGGTGTCCTCTACACCGGCTCCGTACGCCTGCCGACGGGCGAGCAGTACGCGTGGCAGATGGGCGCCGTGACGGACGAGCTGCTCGAGGACGACTGGGCGCCGGTCGCCGAGTCGCTGGCGGCGCTCGGCCATCCGGTCCGGCTCCGGCTGCTCCGCGAGATCCTCGGCGGCCGGCGCACCGCGGCGGAACTCGCCGAGCTGGAGGAGCTCGGCACGACCGGCCAGATCTACCACCACCTGCGCCAGCTGACCGGAGCCGGCTGGCTGCACACGACCGGGCGGGGCCGCTACGAGGTGCCGCCGGGGCGGGTCGTACCGCTGCTGGTGGCGGTGGCGACGGCCCGTCCGTGACAGCGACCGGACCGGGGGAGAAGATGTCCGCACACAAGCTCGGAATGGTGGCCTTCCAGGGCCTCCAGCTCGCCTTCATCGCGCTGGTGATCGCCCACATCTGCTTCGGCTGGGGCTATCACATCTTGTGGAACTGCCTGCTGCTGGCCCTCGCGTACGTCGTCATCACCGTCGCCAACCGGTGGGGCGGCGCTCCCGACAGCCCCCGCCGGGCCCGGGAGCCGGTCGAGGTCGCCCCGCCGGTCACCGGCCGCTGGTCCGCGCTGAACAGTCCGGCCGACCGCACCCCCAGCCACGGCGTCCACGCCCACGGGCAGACGTACGCCATCGACATCCTCGCCGAGCCCGAGCCGGGCTCCCGCCCCGCCTTCCGCTGGCTGTGGCCGCTCGCCCGCCGCCCCGACGCCTTCCCCGCCTTCGGCGCCCCGATCCTCGCGGTCGCCGACGCCACGGTCGTACGGGCCGCCGACGGGCAGCGCGACCACCTGAGCCGCAACTCGCTGCCGGGCCTGCTGTACCTGATGCTCGTCGAGGGCTCGGTCCGGGAGATGGCCGGCGTCCGTCACATCCTCGGCAACCACGTCGTCCTCGACCTCGGCAACGGCATCTACGCCGCCTACGCCCACCTCCGGCGCGGCTCGCTCACCGTCCGCGAGGGCGACCGGGTGCACGCCGGGCAGGTACTCGCCCGCTGCGGCAACTCCGGCAACTCCTCCGAGCCGCACCTGCACTTCCAGCTGATGGACGATCCCGACCCGGACACGGCCCGGGGCGTCCCCTTCATCTGGCAGGGCATCGGCGTGCCCCGCAACGGAGAGACCTTCGAGGCGCCCCCGACTGTCATAGCCCGCACTTAGGCTGACGCCATGCCCCCGGCCAAGAAACGCGCCCGCAGCTACGACCCCGCCAAGATCCGCACCGCGGTGCTCACCCAGTTCGGGAACGTCCGTGAGGCGGTGCGCACCCTCACCCCCGACCAGCTCGCGCTGCCCACCCGGCTGGGGGACTGGACGGTACGGGAGCTCGCCGCGCACGTGACCATGGCCGTGGAGACCGTCAGCCGCAACCTGGATCGCGAGGAGCCGGCGAAACCGGAGCTCGGCCTCCTCGACTGGCCCTTCGCCACCGCCGCCCGCGCCGGCGACATCGCCGACGGCACCCGCGACCTGGCCGCCGCCAACCCCGACCTCGACGCCCTCTACACCCGCACCGAGGAGCGCCTCAGGCGGAGCCTGGCGGACGCGCCCGGCGCCCGCGTCCTGGCCGCCCGCACCGGCGCCATCACGCTCGCCGACTACCTGGTCACCCGCACCGTCGAACTCGTCGTCCACACCGACGACCTGAACGCCGCCGTCCCCGGCCTCGACATCCCCTACGACCGCCAGGCCCTCGCCGCCTGCACCCGCCTCCTCGCCGACGCCCTCGCCGCCAAGGCACCCGGCGGCTCCACCGAGGTGCGGATCCCGCCCTACGCGGTGGTGCAGTGCGTGGCGGGCCCGAGGCACACCCGGGGCACCCCGCCCAGCGTCGTCGAGACGGACCCTCTGACCTGGATCCGGCTCGCGACCGGGCGGCTGGCCTGGGCAGGGGCCCTCCAGGACGCCCGCGTGAGCGCCAGTGGCGAGCGGGCGGACCTCTCGGCCCACCTGCCGCTGATGGCATAAGGGGAACCGATCCCCCCGGGTCCCCCGTCGAAGTGGCATGGACAGGCAGAAGCAGCGCATGACCCTGACGGCCGCCGCCATGCTGGTCCCGCTCATGGCGGCCTGCGGCAACGAGAAGGCGGACGGCGGCAGCGGTTCGGTCGGTGGCGGGAAACCGGTGAAGGTGACGGGCGTGCGGTGGAACGTGGACAGCGTCACCACCGGCGGAAAGACCCAGAAGGCCCCCACCGGCGCCCACGTCACCATCGACAAGGGCCGGGCCGAGGGCAGCCTCGGCTGCAACAACTTCGGCGCCGACGCCACCGTCGAAGGCGACCGCCTCCGGCTCGGCACGACCAGGTCCACGGAGATGGCCTGCGAGAACAAGCCCATGGACTTCGAGCAGACCCTCGCCCGCACGCTCTCCGGCCGCGAGTTCGAGACCCGGGTGGACGGCGACCGCCTCACCCTCACCACCGGCCAGGGGGAGACCGTCCGCCTCACCAAGGCGAAGGACGCCCAGCTGAGCGGCACCAAGTGGACCGTCACGGCCCCGGACACCGACGGCCGCGCCCACCTCACCTTCGACGCGAAGAAGGGCACGGTCTCCGGCAGCCTCGGCTGCAACAAGGTCAACGCCGAGGCCACCGTCCGCGACGGCGATATCACCCTCGGCCGCCCGGCGACGACCCGAATGATGTGCGAAGACTCACTCATGTCCGGCGAGAAGGCCCTGCTGCGACTTTTCGACGGGAAGCTGAAGTACGGAGTCGATCACCAAACTCTGACGCTGACCAGCGAAAACGGCACGCGTGTGCGAGCCGTCGCAGAGCAGTGATCCGCTGAAAAGTCCGGTATCCCCAATTCGGACCAGTGGACGACCTCGCCTACACTCGGTGGCGTGCCACGTGGTGACGGACGACTCAACCACGACCTGCTCCCCGGTGAGAAGGGCCCCCAGGACGCTTGCGGCGTCTTCGGTGTCTGGGCTCCGGGCGAAGAGGTCGCCAAGCTCACGTACTTCGGGCTCTACGCCCTCCAGCATCGAGGCCAGGAATCCGCGGGAATCGCGGTCAGCAACGGCTCACAGATCCTCGTCTTCAAGGACATGGGCCTCGTTTCCCAGGTCTTCGACGAGACCTCGCTCGGTTCGCTCCAGGGTCACATCGCGGTCGGTCACGCCCGCTACTCGACCACCGGCGCCTCCGTGTGGGAGAACGCCCAGCCGACGTTCCGCGCGACCGCGCACGGCTCCATCGCGCTCGGTCACAACGGCAACCTCGTCAACACCGCCCAGCTCGCCGAGATGGTCGCCGACCTGCCCAAGCAGGAGGGCGGCCGTACGCCGCGCGTGGCGGCCACCAACGACACCGACCTGCTCACCGCGCTCCTCGCGGCCCAGGTCGACCAGGACGGCAAGCCGCTGACCATCGAGGAGGCGGCCGGCGAGGTCCTGCCCCAGGTGCGCGGCGCCTTCAGCCTCGTCTTCATGGACGAGAACACCCTGTACGCCGCCCGCGACCCGCAGGGCATCCGCCCCCTGGTCCTCGGCCGGCTGGAGCGCGGCTGGGTCGTGGCCTCGGAGTCCGCGGCCCTCGACATCTGCGGCGCCGCCTACGTCCGCGAGATCGAGCCGGGCGAGTTCGTCGCCATCGACGAGAACGGCCTGCGCACCTCCCGATTCGCGGAAGCGAAGCCCAAGGGCTGTGTCTTCGAGTACGTGTACCTGGCCCGCCCCGACACCGACATCGCCGGCCGGAACGTCTACCTCTCCCGCGTGGAGATGGGCCGCAAGCTCGCGAAGGAAGCCCCGGTCGAGGCCGACCTGGTCATAGCGACCCCGGAGTCCGGCACCCCGGCGGCCATCGGTTACGCCGAGGCCTCCGGTATCCCCTTCGGCGCCGGCCTGGTGAAGAACGCCTACGTCGGGCGTACGTTCATCCAGCCCTCGCAGACCATCCGCCAGCTGGGCATCCGCCTGAAGCTGAACCCGCTCAAGGAAGTCATCAAGGGCAAGCGCCTGGTCGTCGTCGACGACTCGATCGTGCGCGGCAACACCCAGCGCGCCCTGGTCCGCATGCTCCGCGAGGCGGGCGCCGCCGAGGTCCACATCCGGATCTCCTCGCCGCCCGTGAAGTGGCCCTGCTTCTTCGGCATCGACTTCGCCACCCGCGCCGAGCTCATCGCCAACGGCATGACGATCGAGGAGATCGGCACGTCCCTGGGCGCCGACTCCCTGGCCTACATCTCCATCGACGGCATGATCGAGGCGACCACCATCGCCAAGCCGAACCTGTGCCGCGCCTGCTTCGACGGCGAGTACCCGATGGAACTCCCCGACCCCGAGCTGCTCGGCAAGCAGCTCCTGGAGACGGAGCTGGCCGCCGGCCCGGCCGCCACGGCCGCCGCCGACGCGATCCGCCGCCCGTAGGCAGCCCGCACTACCTGCTGTACGACACGAAGGTTCTCATTAGCCATGTCTGAGACAACTGGTGCCAGCTACGCAGCCGCGGGCGTCGACATCGAAGCGGGCGACCGCGCCGTCGAGCTGATGAAGGAGTGGGTGAAGAAAGCCCAGCGCCCCGAGGTCCTCGGCGGCCTCGGCGGATTCGCCGGACTCTTCGACGCCTCCGCCCTGAAGAACTACGAGCGGCCCCTGCTCGCCTCCGCCACCGACGGCGTCGGCACCAAGGTCGACATCGCCCGCCAGCTGGGCGTCTACGACACGATCGGCCACGACCTGGTCGCGATGGTCATGGACGACATCGTGGTGTGCGGCGCCGAGCCGCTGTTCATGACCGACTACATCTGCGTCGGCAAGGTCCACCCCGAGCGCGTCGCCGCCATCGTCAAGGGCATCGCCGAGGGCTGTGTGCTGGCCGGCTGCGCCCTGGTCGGCGGTGAGACGGCCGAGCACCCGGGCCTGCTGGGCGAGGACGACTTCGACGTCGCCGGCGCCGGTACGGGCGTCGTGGAGGCCGACCGGCTGCTCGGCGCGGATCGCATCCGGACGGGTGACGCGGTGATCGCCATGGCGTCCTCCGGACTTCACTCGAACGGGTACTCGCTCGTCCGGCACGTCCTGCTCAACCAGGCCGGCCTCGCGCTGGAGACCCACATCGACGAGCTCGGCCGCACCCTCGGCGAGGAACTGCTGGAGCCGACGAAGATCTACTCGCTGGACTGCCTGGCCCTGATGCGCACCACCGAGGTGCACGCCTTCAGCCACGTCACCGGCGGCGGACTCGCGGCCAACCTCGCCCGGGTCATCCCCGACGAGCTGCACGCGATCGTCGACCGCTCCACCTGGACCCCGGGCCCGGTCTTCGACCTTGTCGGCAAGACGGGGAACGTCGAACGCCTGGAACTGGAGAAGACGCTGAACATGGGCGTCGGCATGATCGCGATCGTGCCGCAG
Organism: Streptomyces sp. NPDC016851; assembly: GCF_055562795.1. Lineage (NCBI taxonomy): Bacteria > Bacillati > Actinomycetota > Actinomycetes > Kitasatosporales > Streptomycetaceae > Streptomyces > Streptomyces sp. NPDC016851. The sequence continues at coordinate 51,311 of NZ_JBVHEP010000012.1, read as the reverse complement.
GAGTCCACGGACGTGGCCCTGGCGACCCTGGCCGACCGCGGCGTGGACGCCTGGGTGGCCGGAGAGATCACGGACCGGGGCGAGCACCTCACTGGTGCCGCCCTGATCGGTGACTACGCGAACTGAGGCACGGGGGGCGAACCCCACGGGACCTTGCAGGCAGCACAGAACCCGGTCGGTGACCTCCGTCACCGACCGGGTACATGCTCAGTGCAAGGTCAAGCGCCGCGACGGTGTTGCGAGGACTGGCCGTCCTCGTCTTCGTCGTCGTCCTCGTAGAGGTCGGCGTACCGTGCGTACAGGTCGTCGTCCTGATCATCGTCCTCGAACGGCCCGCCGTTAGGCGGCTGCGGATTCGAAGGCGATGCACCCAGCTCCTCGGCCAGGCGTGAGAGGTCAGTCCCACCGCTGTTGTACTTCAGCTGGCGGGCGACCTTCGTCTGCTTGGCCTTGGCCCGGCCGCGCCCCATGGCTCGACCCCCTCAACGACGGGGCTCGACGGCCCCAGAGTCTTGACACGCGTTCATGGTCCGGAACGGCCCCTCCGCAGAGAGACCGGTCCGTAGGGCTTCCACGGTACCTGAGCCCGCGCCCATACGGTACGTCGCCCGCATGACGTGCCCGCGCCCAGGACCTTCGAGGCGCCCCGTCCTCGCTGGTCAACCGCGATTTTAACCACTTATCGGCGGTCGACCCGCCGGTAGAAGTGAGAGTTCTCTCTAACTGCCCACCGACGGGTACCGGCCAAACGTACGAGGGCGCTCCCGATTCAGCGCGCCCGGCGGGCCGCGGCCGCGTCGTGCATGCGCTGCTCGGCGATCCGGTCGGCCGCGGCAGCCGGCGGAATACCGTCTTCCTTCGCACGTGCGAATATGGCCAGCGTGGTGTCGAAGATCTTCGCGGCCTTGGCCTTGCACCGCTCGAAGTCGAAGCCGTGCAGCTCGTCGGCCACCTGGATGACACCGCCGGCGTTCACCACGTAGTCCGGCGCGTAGAGGATCCCGCGGTCGGCGAGGTCCTTCTCCACGCCCGGGTGGGCGAGCTGGTTGTTGGCGGCGCCGCAGACCACCTCGGCGGTCAGCACCGGCACGGTGTCGTCGTCCAGCGCCCCGCCCAGCGCGCAGGGGGCGTAGATGCCCAGACCGTCGATGCGGATGAGCTCGTCGGTGTCCTTCACGGCCGTGACGTCCCGGTGCCGCTCGGTGATCCGCCGTACCGCGTCCTCGCGCACGTCCGTGACGAAGACCTCGGCGCCCTCCTTCACGAGGTGCTCCACCAGGTGGTGGCCGACCTTGCCGACGCCGGCGATGCCGACCCGCTTCGCGCGCAGTGAGGGGTCGCCCCACAGGTGCTGCGCGGAGGCCCGCATGCCCTGGTAGACGCCGTAGGCGGTGAGGACGGAGGAGTCACCGGCGCCGCCGTTCTCCGGGGAGCGGCCGGTGGTCCAGCGGCACTCGCGGGCCACGACGTCCATGTCGGCGACGTACGTGCCGACGTCGCAGGCGGTGACGTACCGGCCGCCGAGGGAGGCGACGAACCGGCCGTAGGCGAGGAGCAGCTCCTCGGTCTTGATCCGCTCCGGGTCGCCGATGATCACGGCCTTGCCGCCGCCGTGGTCGAGACCGGCCATGGCGTTCTTGTACGACATCCCGCGGGCGAGGTTCAGAGCGTCGGCGACGGCCTCGGCCTCGTTCGCGTACGGATAGAAGCGCGTGCCGCCGAGCGCGGGGCCCAGGGCGGTGGAGTGGATGGCGATGACGGCCTTGAGGCCGCTCGCGCGGTCCTGGCAGAGCACGACTTGCTCATGTCCCCCCTGGTCCGAGTGGAACAGGGTGTGCAGTACATCAGCAGGTGCGCCGGTTACGTCGGTCACTGTGGTGACTCCTGAGTAAGTTGCGGCGGGTGGAGACCAGCTCCCGTGCGGGTGGCGGGGGCTGTTGAGCATGAGATTAGAGCCTGACGGGCCCGCGGACCGCACAGTGCTCAGGATCACCTCCGACCGGAGTACACCCGTGCGACGATTTGCATAGATTTCCCGCGCGTTTGTGAGTGGGGTCCGTAGGTTTTCGCGACGATGGGCGGGGGAGGGAGCAGGCGTGCCCAAGGTGTCCTCGGTGATCGTCCCCTACGCGACCTATCTGCGCGTGTACGAACCGCTGGCCGCCTTCGCGGAGCCGGAGCGCAGCCACTGGGCCCGCTACGCCCGCCGTCCGGACCGTCCCTCGTACCAGGACGAACTCCGCAGCGCCCTGGCCGACTTGGCGCCCACTCCTCCGGTCCTGGTGCCGGTGCACGAGAGCGAGGACGCCTTCGTGCTGGAGGTCGACGGTGTCGTGTGCGTCTGCCCCTGGCGCACTCGGCTGCGCGGCTGGCAGGCCCTGGAGGAGCTCTCCGAGGAACTCCCGCCGCCCGTCCTGGACGCGGTCCTGCCGCCCTTCCTGCGTCACCAGGCTGCCCAGGACTACGAGCGCTGGCTGGCGGTGAACCCGGACGCCCGGCCGTGGATCCGCACGGCGACCTGGCAGGTGCCGATCAGCTGGTTCGTGCTGGTCACCGACGAGGAGCGCGAGTACGACAAGGGCGACAGCGACGACAGTCCGCCGGTGCTGCGCTACCGCACGCCCATGGTCCAGGCCCGGCGGCGTGTGGCCCGGGGCCTGCGGGCCCTGAAGGAGGCCATGGACGAGGGGCCGCTGATCGACGGCCTGGTGGACGTCGGGCGCTGGCTGGAGGAGTTCCACCCGCGCTCGCTCGTGGAGCTGGACTACGGCGGCCTGGTGCACGCCGTGCCGGCCGGGACGCTGGAGGACGACCACTCGGCGGCGGACGTGGCCGAGGGGATCGCCGCGCTGCGCCGGGGCGACGGGGCGGCCGCCGGGGAGGCGTACGCACGGCTGGTGACCCGGTGGCGTTCCGTACGGGATCTTCGCTCGGCGAACTGACCGCCGCCCCGACCTCCGACCCGACCTCTGACCTTCGGTTCCTACGGACCGCTCGCGACCGGTCACGAACAGGCGTTTGACGTACCGCCCGTTTTGGGGTTACGTCCTCGCACCGACGTTGCTGAAGTGTGCTCTGCGTCTACTGACGCCTTGTCAACAACGGACGTAGGTTCCGATCCGGGCGTACCGCTCAAGTAGGCCAAACGTGACGGACTGCACGTACATGGCCCTTGCGCCCCTTGCCCCTCCTCATGCCAAAATAGGACAAGGAGTCCGGGGGGCTCCTTCCGTCCCGATGTGCTGCATTGTGGGCGGAATCTCAGCATTGCACGCTTTGGGGGGTCTGGTGACTCCTGATCGTCCTGTGACTGATCGTCACAGTGGCGTGACTGTCCGCTATGGCATGGTCCATCGGCTTCCGTCGCTGATGAACACCTGGGAGGGCAATTCCATCGGTTTGGCCGACGCGGCTGGACAGATGGTGTAGTTGTAGTGCCGAGGACAAGCCGTTCGTCCTATAACCGACTCGACTCGCGTCCGCCATTTCGGGCAACGCGGGTCAAGGTGCAGAATTTAGAGGAAAGAACCGAGAAGGTTCGGTTCTCCCGAGGAGGCCGCTCATGACCGCTCGCACCCCTGATGCCGAGCCGCTGCTGACCCCGGCTGAGGTCGCCACCATGTTCCGTGTCGACCCCAAGACGGTCACGCGGTGGGCGAAGGCCGGCAAGCTCACGTCGATCCGCACGCTCGGCGGGCATCGCCGCTACCGCGAGGCCGAGGTCCGCGCTCTGCTCGCGGGCATTCCGCAGCAGCGCAGCGAGGCCTGAACAACTGAATAACCGGGCAAACCGGCTGGTCCCCCATCAGTCGTGACGTCCGGAACCACAGCTCCAAGCGACGCGGGTCCTGCCCCAACAGGCCCCACGCCCACGCCAGTCAGAGCTCTCCAGGCATATAACAGGGTGCGTCGTCGATCGCGCTGGACTCCGCCGGGTCCAGCGCGATCTTTTTTGTGCGCCGGCTGTCGGACTCGTGGCCTGGCTGTGAGCGGCCTTGTCGGAGTCTGGGGAGGGGTGTCGGATGCCCTGTGTGCGGCACCGTCGAAGGGGTGCAATTGCACATATTAAATTGACCCCTTGTAGGCGGGGTGTAAGTACCGCACTTTTGAAATCTCATGCGGTGACACCCGTCACATACCGAGCGGCTTGTTAGCTCCGCTGCGGGTGCGGTAGGGGAACCATCGGCTCCAGCATCCCGCGTACGAAAGGGTGTTGAGGCCGGCCTCCGGTCAGGCTCGCGCCGGGCTCTCGTTCTCGGTGGCGCCCTGGGAGGCCTGGGCGGTGGCGCGTGGGGCGGGCTGGGTGGACTGGGCGGACTCCATGGCCAGCCGCAGCAGGTGATGGCAGATCGGACAGTGGCGAGTGAGATGCCGGTACGACGACGCGGCCGCCAGGTGCGCACGGAGCAGGGCCCGCGTCTCGTGCCTAGCCGATGCCGCCATACGCCACCTCCAGAAGACCGAACGGGGAACGGCCCTGGTTTCTGGGTACCGAGGGATTGAGAGGCCGTCAAGACGGCGTGAGAGCCCGCGAGGGGGCATCGCGCAGGTCAGGGGCGCAAGGGCGCACAAAGAAAGAGCCCGGATCCGAAGATCCGGGCTCTTTCACTGCGGTCCTGACGGGATTTGCTGCGTCTGATTGCGGCTGCGCCGCGGGCGCGGCCTCCACCTTGCCAGGGTGGCCGGGGTGGGCGAGGTCGTTGGTCACGAGAAAGGGCCCGCGCCCCTTGCGGGGTGCGAGCCCTCTTTCTTCACTGCGGTCCTGACGGGATTTGAACCCGCGGCCTCCACCTTGACAGGGTGGCGAGCACTCCAAACTGCTCCACAGGACCAGGTTTCGCGGCGCGATTCGTGCGTTGCGCTGCGAGAAGAGACTCTACAGGAGGGCGGGGTCCTGGTCGAACTCACCCTGCGTACGCGGCCCGTTACGGCACCGCCGCGTCGATCGCCTTCACGATCCGCTTGTCGGAGACGGGGTACGCCGTGCCCAGCGCGTGGGCGAAGTAGCTGACCCGGAGTTCCTCGATCATCCAGCGGATGTCCAGGACCGACGACGGCACCGGCCGCCCCTGCGGCATCTGTTCCAGGAGCCAGGCGTACTCGTCCTGCATCTCGTGGACCTTCTGCATCCGCGTGGTGTCCCGCTGGACGTTCGTCGGCATCTGCTGCAGACGCCGGTCCGCGGCCACCAGGTAGCGCATCAGGTCCGGCATGCGACGCAGCCCCGCCTCGGTCACGAAGCCGGGCTTCACGAGGCCGTCCAGCTGCCTCCGCACGTCCTGGAGGTTCGGCAGCAGCGCGGGGCTGCGTACGGCCTTCAGGCGGCGTTCACAGGCCTGCCAGGCGGCCAGGACCTGCTGCACCTGGCCCACCGTACGGACGGTCGTGTCGACGATCTCGGCGCGCACCTTCTCGTACAGCTTCCGGTACGACTCCTCGTCCCACGCCGGCCCGCCGAAGTCCGCGATCAGCTTGTCGGCGGCCGCCATCGCGCAGTCGTCGAACAGCGCCTGGATGGAGCCGTGCGGATTCGAGGACAGCGCCAGCTTCTGCGGGTTCGTCAGCTTCTCGGAGGCGAACTTCGCCGGGTTCACCGGGATGTTGCGCAGGATCAGGCGACGGGTGCCCTTCCACATGGCCTGCTGCTGCTCGGCCTCCGTGTCGAAGAGGCGTACGGAGACCGTGTCGCCGTCGTCGACCAGGGCCGGGTAGGCCTTCACCGGCTGGCCGGCCCGCCGGGTCTCGAAGACGCGGGTGAGCGTGCCGATCGTCCAGTCCGTGAGGCCCTTGCGCTCCAGGGACTCGCCGCCCTGGCGTTCCGCCGTGGCGGCGGCCGCCTGGGAGAGGGCCTTGCGGGCCTTCGGCCGGAGCCTGAGCTTCAGCGCCTCCAGGTCCTTGTCCTCGGCGAGCTTGCGGCGCCGCTCGTCGACGATCCGGAAGGTGATCTTCAGGTGGTCGGGGACCTTGCCCCAGTCGAAGTCCTCGGCATCGAAGGGGACTCCCACCATGAGCCGCAGCTCGCGGGCCATGGTCGTGGTGAGGGGCTCCTGCAAGGGGACCGCTTGGTCCAGGAACGCCTTCGCGTAGTTCGGCGCGGGCACGTAGTTGCGGCGGATCGGCTTGGGCAGGGACCGGATGAGCTCCGTGACGAGCTCTTCCCTGAGGCCCGGGATCTGCCAGTCGAAGCCCTCGTCCGTGACCTGGTTGAGGACCTGGAGCGGGATGTGGACGGTCACGCCGTCGGCGTCCGCGCCCGGCTCGAACTGGTACGTCACCCGGAACTTGAGGTTGCCCTGGCGCCAGGTGTCCGGGTAGTCGGCCTTGGTGACCTCGCCCGCCTTCTCGGTGAGGAGCATCTCGCGCTCGAAGTCGAGGAGGTCGGGCTGTTCGTGCCGCTTGTGCTTCCACCAGGAATCGAAGTGGGCGCCGGAGACGACGTGTTCGGGGATCCGCTGGTCGTAGAAGTCGAACAGCGTCTCGTCGTCGACCAGGATGCCCCGGCGCCGGGCCCGGTGCTCCAGTTCCTCGACCTCGGTGAGGAGTCTGCGGTTGTCCGAGAAGAACTTGTGGTGCGTGCGCCAGTCGCCCTCGACGAGCGCGTTCCGGATGAACAGCTCACGGCTGACCTCCGGGTCGATACGGCCGTAGTTGACCTTCCGCTGCGCCACGATCGGCACGCCGTAGAGCGTGACCTTCTCGTACGCCATCACCGCGGCCTGGTCCTTCTCCCAGTGCGGTTCGCTGTAGGTGCGTTTGAGGAGGTGGCCGGCGAGGGGTTCGACCCACTCGGGCTCGATCCTGGCATTGACGCGGGCCCAGAGGCGGGACGTCTCGACGAGCTCCGCGGACATCACGAAGCGCGGAGGCTTCTTGAAGAGGGCCGAGCCGGGGAAGATCGCGAACTTGGCGTTGCGGGCGCCCAGGTACTCGTTCTTCCCGGTGTTCCTCCCGCCCTCCCCTCCGGCGTCCTTCACGTCCTTCATGCCGATGTGGGAGAGCAGGCCCGCGAGGAGGGAGACGTGGATGCGGTCGGCCGGGGCGTCGTCCTCGTTGAGGTGGATGCCCATCTGCTTCGCGACCGTGCGCAACTGGCTGTAGATGTCCTGCCATTCGCGGATGCGAAGGAAGTTGAGGTATTCCTGCTTGCACATCCGGCGGAAGGAGGACGAGCCGCGCTCCTTCTGCTGCTCGCGGATGTAGCGCCAGAGGTTGAGGTAGGCCAGGAAGTCGCTGGTCTCGTCCTTGAAGCGGGCGTGTTGCTGGTCGGCCTGGGTCTGCTTGTCGGCGGGGCGTTCGCGCGGGTCCTGGATGGACAGCGCGGCGGCTATGACCATGACCTCGCGCACGCAGCCGTTCTTGTCCGCCTCCAGGACCATACGGGCCAGCCGCGGGTCGACGGGCAGCTGGGCGAGCTTGCGGCCGGTGTCCGTGAGCCGCTTGCGGGGGTCCTTCTGCGCCGGGTCGAGGGCGCCCAGCTCCTGGAGGAGCTGCACGCCGTCGCGGATGTTGCGGTGGTCCGGCGGGTCGATGAAGGGGAACTTCTCGATGTCGCCGAGGCCGGCCGCGGTCATCTGCAGGATGACGGAGGCGAGGTTCGTCCGGAGGATCTCCGCGTCCGTGAACTCCGGGCGGGCGTTGAAGTCGTCCTCGCTGTAGAGGCGGATGCAGATGCCGTCGCTGGTACGGCCGCAGCGGCCCTTGCGCTGGTTGGCGCTGGCCTGCGAGACCGGCTCGATCGGCAGGCGCTGGACCTTGGTGCGGTGGCTGTAGCGCGAGATGCGGGCGAAGCCGGGGTCGATGACGTACTTGATGCCCGGGACCGTCAGGGACGTCTCGGCGACGTTCGTGGCCAGAACGATCCTGCGGCCGGTGTGCTGCTGGAAGACGCGGTGCTGTTCGGCGTGCGACAGCCGGGCGTAGAGGGGCAGGATCTCCGTGAAGCGGTAGTTCTTCTTGGTCAGGGCGTCGGCCGTGTCGCGGATCTCCCGCTCGCCGGAGAGGAAGACCAGGATGTCGCCCTTGCCCTCCTTCTGGAGCTCCTCCACCGCGTCGATGATCGCGGTGATCTGGTCGCGGTCGGCGTCGTCGCCGTCCTCCTCCAGGAGGGGCCGGTAGCGGACCTCCACGGGGTACGTACGGCCGCTGACCTCGACGATCGGGGCGTCGCCGAAGTGCCGGGAGAAGCGCTCGGGGTCGATGGTGGCCGAGGTGATGACGACCTTGAGGTCGGGGCGCTTCGGCAGCAGCTGGGCGAGGTAGCCCAGCAGGAAGTCGATGTTGAGGGACCGCTCGTGGGCCTCGTCGATGATGATCGTGTCGTAGGCGCGCAGCTCGCGGTCGGTCTGGATCTCGGCGAGCAGGATGCCGTCCGTCATGAGCTTGACGAAGGTGGCGTCCGGGTCGACCTGGTCGGTGAAGCGGACCTTCCAGCCGACGGCCCCGCCCAGCGGGGTGTCCAGCTCCTCCGCCACGCGCTCGGCGACGGTGCGGGCCGCGATACGGCGGGGCTGGGTGTGCCCGATCATGCCGCGGACCCCGCGGCCGAGCTCCATGCAGATCTTCGGGATCTGCGTGGTCTTGCCGGAACCGGTCTCACCGGCGACGATCACGACCTGGTGGTCGCGGATGGCGTCGGCGATCTCGTCCTTCTTCTGGCTGACCGGCAGCTGCTCGGGATACGTGATCTCGGGGACGCCGGCGCGGCGCCCGGCCATCCGCTCCCCGGCCTTGGCGATCTCCGCCTCGATCTCGGCCAGCACGGCGGCGCGGGCCTCCGGCTTACGGATCTTGCGCGCACCTTCGAGCCTGCGCCCGAGCCGGTGCGCGTCGCGCAGGGAGAGCTCGGTCAGGCGGGGGGCGAGGGCGCCGAGGGCGGGGGCGGATTGCGTAGACATACGGGATCCAGGATCTCATCCCGCGGATTTTTGTGGCTAACGCTTTTGTCTCCGGTGGTTCGGCCGGGTCACGCGCCCCTCCGGATCTGTGTTTCCGATGGAGCCGGGATCGGGGCCGGGGCCAGGGTCGAACCGGCGCTCTTCCGCTTTCAGCCCGTGTCCTGGCGGGCAGTGCCCGATCATGGGGCTGTGAGAGGTGGTCAACGGCCGTGGCTTGTGCACTGATGTCGGCGTACCCGCGCTAGGGAACAGGGGTGGGAGATGAGCACGCTGATCGTCATAGGGGTGGTCTTGCTGCCCATGGGGCTGCGCATCTGGTACGTCGAGCGGAGCTTGATGCGCAACGGGGTGCGCGTCGTCGCGACATGCGTCGACCGGGTCTACGAGGGGAACAGCGCGGATCCCAAGAGTGTGCTGTGCGAGCACTTCTTCGAGGACGGCCGCCGGAGGCGCTGGATGGTGGGCGGTGCGCCAGACTTCCCGGAGGTGGGCGACCAGGTCGAGCTGATCTATGACGCGCAATATCCGGAGCAGGCAGTCAGGTGGGCGGAGAAGAGGTCCTCGACCAGCCACGGCGTCGTCTTGACCTCGGTGGCCGCCCTGCTGATCGCCTCGGGAACGCTGGCGGTGCTGCTCACCTGAGGCCACGGGGCGCTGGTCGAGGCAGCCGTTGGCGTAGGCGACACGAAAGAGCCCCTCTCCACTAGCGACGGAGAGGGGCTCAAGCCCTGGTGAGGGCTGCGGTGGCTGGGGCCGGGGTCGAACCGGCGACCTTCCGCTTTTCAGGCGGACGCTCGTACCAACTGAGCTACCCAGCCACGAGGTTTCACGTGAAACCTCAGCGGTCCTGACGGGATTTGAACCCGCGGCCTCCACCTTGACAGGGTGGCGAGCACTCCAAACTGCTCCACAGGACCAAGCGTGTCGTACGACAGTGTCGCACAGGGTGGTGCGTGCCCCCAACGGGATTCGAACCCGTGCTACCGCCTTGAAAGGGCGGCGTCCTAGGCCGCTAGACGATGAGGGCTATCGGCCCGCCTGGGCGCTTCTCAGCGCGTCGGGGACGTGAGAAGCATATGGGATGGCGGAGCTATCGCCAAAACGGTTTAGGGGGACGCCGTCGCGGAGGGCGTCGGGGACTGAGTCGTGGGGGCGGTGGGGGACCCGGTCGCGGGGGGCGTCGGGGACCCGGTCGCGCCGGGCTGGTTCTCCTCCGGGAGGTGGCGGCTGACCTCGGCCGTCGTGAGGCCGAGGCCGCCCAGTTCGATCTCGTCCCAGGCCTGGAGATGACGGGTGTCCCGGTCGAAATACAGGATCGACGCCTCGATGGGGTCCGGGTGCTTGCCCTCGATGGCCCGCAGGCCGCTGCCGCCCGTGGAGCCCTCGATACGGAGCCGGGTGCCGTACTTCAGGACTTCCATCTCGTCGTGGTGGACGTGGCCGGCCAGCACCAGCGGCACCTCGCCGTCGACCTCGCGGGCCGCCGTCGGCTCGTGGGCGATGGCGATGTCCACCGGGCTGCCGGCCGTGCGCTGGTCGCGCAGGGCCGTGGCCAGGCGGGCGCCCGCCAGCTCCTGGGACTGCTCGTTGCCGGGCTGCTTCGAGCGGTCCGGGGTGAACTGGGGATCGCCGATGCCGGCGAAGCGCAGGCCCTTGACCGTCTTGGCCCGGCCGCCGTCCAGGACGTGGACGTTCTTCAGGCCCTCCAGATAGCGCTGCGTGATCATCGAGTCGTGGTTGCCGCGGACCCAGACGTAGGGCGCCCCGAGGTCCTCGATGGGGTCCAGGAAGCCGTTCTCGGCGGCCGTGCCGTGGTCCATCGTGTCGCCCGAGTCGACGATCACGTCCACCTTGTACTGCTCCACCAGCGAGGCGATGATCTTCCAGCTCGCCGGATTCAGGTGGATGTCGGAGACGTGCAGGACCCGGATGGTCGAAGGGTCGGGCGCGTAGGCCGGAAGGGTCGAGGTGGCGTCGTAGAGCTTGGTGACGTTGGTGACCAGGCGGGCCAATTCCTTCTGGTAGACGTCGAATTCGGTGACGATGCTGCGCGCGTTGCCGACCAGGGAGGGGGCCGAGGTGAGCAGCCCGGAGAACTTGGGTTCCAGGACGGAGTCGGGGCGCCAGGTGGCGTACGCCGTGCCGCCCGAGGCGGCGAGGAGGGCGAGCGCGAGGCCGCCGGCCGCGAGGGCGCGGCGCGGGCGGCGGTAGACCGCGAGGCCGAGCGCGGTGGCGCCGCCGACGACCGCGACGCCCGAGCGGACGGCCAGGTCGAGGGTGCCGTGTCCGACGTCCTCGGTGACCTCGTCCTGGAGGCCGGAGAGCCGCTCGGGGTGGTCGACCAGGGCCTGGGAGCGCTCCGGGTCGAGCTGGTCGACGTTCACGTCCAGGCGGACCGGGGCGATGTGGCTGTCCAGCTGGAGGGCACCCAGGGGCGAGACGTTGATCTTGGTGCCGCCCGTGAAGGAGGGGCGCAGGGTCATGGTGGTGTTCATGGGGCCGACCGGGACCCGGACATTGCCCACGACCAGCAGGCCCAGCCAGGCGCCGAGGAGGACGACGGCCACGAGTCCCACCGCACGGGTCCACGGGTGCGGCTGCGGCACGAGTTCGATCGTGGCCGGGGCCTGCCGGGAGCGGTAGCGGCGGGCGAGGGTGTGCGGGGCCTTGCGGATCGGGTTCAGGACACTCAGGACTGCGGCGGGGACGCGGGCCATTGGTCCCGTATGCCCAAGTCCCGGGCCGGATATGCGACGCCGGAAGGCTCTCGTACCGCCCGGTCGTGGCCGACAATGGGCCTGTGCTGGAGATGACGCGCGAGGAGTTCGAGGAACTGGTCGCCGAGGCGCTCGACCGGATCCCGCCGGAGTTGACGCGACTGATGGACAACGTCGCGGTGTTCGTCGAGGACGATCCGCCCTCGGACGATCCCGAGCTGCTCGGGCTGTACGAGGGGACTCCCCTGACCGACCGGGGCGAGTGGTACGCCGGTGTGCTGCCGGACCGGATCACCATCTACCGGAACCCGACGCTGCGCATGTGCGAGTCGCGGGAGGACGTCGTCGCCGAGACGGAGATCACGGTGGTGCACGAGATCGCACACCACTTCGGCATCGACGACGCGCGCCTTCACGCCCTGGGCTACGGCTGAGCGGGTTGTGAATACGGGGCGCGTGTCCTCTTGTGTGCGGCGGGAGTTGGAGGTGTTGACTCCATCACCCTTCCCGGAGGTGGCCCCGTGCGCCCCTTGTACGTTCCCGTCCGCCTGGCCGCCACGGTCGTGGCCGTCGCCGCTGCCGCCGGCTGTATGAGCGTCGGCGACGACGACGCGGGAGGGAGCGCCAGGCCGTCGCACTCCGCCGGACGGCACGGCGGGGAGGCGCCCGACGGCGGGTCCGCGGCAGCGGGCGGCGGTACCGGGGTCGGTGCTGCGGCGGCCGACGGCGAGCGCGGGCACGGCAAGGGCAAGAAGGGGAAGAAGGGCAAGGACGGCGGGGCGGGGGAGCAGGCGTCTCCGGGCGTGTCGCCGTCCGCCGTGGTGAGCGCGTCCGCGCCCGGGCGCGACAAGCCGGGGAAGCCGGTCAAGCCCACACCGAAGCCGCCGGCTCAGCCGACGCCCACCCGGACGGCCGAACCCGAGCCCACGCCGACGCCGACCGAGGTGACGACGTCGCCGGAGCCGTCGGACAAGCCGGAGCCGTCGTCGTCGGCGCACGAACCGCCGGGGCCGCAGCTGGCGCAGCGGGAGCCGGCACCGGAGGCGGGGTCGCCGGCGTAGCCCTGCCGGCTCGTGCCGCCGGGCGGGGACGATTCGGGCGGGAACAATTCCGGGGGGCGGTAGGTTGGCAGACCACGGGAGGTTCTCCGGGCCACTGGCCGGCGGAGCGTCCCAACTGTCTCCTGCGGAGTCCGGTTTGCCTTATGGGACCCGGAGTGCGTATGGTGGCAGATCGTTTGATCCCATCTTGCCCGGCGCCACTGCAGAGCGCGCCGTGTGGCGCGTACTCTCTCCCTTGCCGTGGTGGACCGCATTGAGGCGGTCGTATTGCGAATCGCGAATCACGGAGTTGACGGGCGCGTGCCGACGAGACTCCGGAAGGTTTCGCATTCGCATGTCCATCGCCAGTACTGATCACGTCGTCGTGCCCGAGAACGAGGCAGCCGAGGACGCCCCCGAGGTCACTTTCGCCGACCTCGGTCTCCCCGAGGGCGTCGTCCGCAAGCTCGCGCAGAACGGCGTGACCACCCCCTTCCCGATCCAGGCCGCGACCATCCCGGACGCCCTGCTCGGCAAGGACATCCTCGGCCGGGGCCGCACCGGCTCCGGCAAGACCCTCTCCTTCGGTCTGCCCGCCCTGGCCACGCTGGCCGGCGGCCGCACCGAGAAGCACAAGCCGCGCGCCGTCATCCTCACGCCGACGCGTGAGCTCGCCATGCAGGTGGCCGACGCGCTCCAGCCCTACGGCGACGTCCTCGGCCTCAAGATGAAGGTCGTCTGCGGCGGTACGTCCATGGGTAACCAGATCTACGCCCTTGAGCGGGGCGTCGACGTCCTGGTCGCCACGCCGGGCCGGCTGCGCGACATCATCAACCGCGGCGCCTGCTCGCTGGAGAACGTGCAGATCGCCGTTCTCGACGAGGCCGACCAGATGTCCGATCTGGGCTTCATGCCCGAGGTGACGGAGCTGCTGGACCAGGTCCCCGCGGGCGGTCAGCGGATGCTGTTCTCCGCGACCATGGAGAACGAGATCAAGACCCTCGTCGACCGGTACCTGAACAACCCGGTCAGCCACGAGGTCGACGCCGCCCAGGGCGCCGTGACGACCATGTCGCACCACATCCTCATCGTGAAGCCCAAGGACAAGGCGCCGGTCACCGCGGCCATCGCCTCCCGCAAGGGCCGCACGATCATCTTCGTCCGGACCCAGCTGGGCGCCGACCGCGTCGCCGAGCAGCTGCGCGACTCCGGTGTGAAGGCCGACGCGCTGCACGGCGGCATGACGCAGGGCGCGCGGACGCGGACCCTGGCGGACTTCAAGGACGGGTACGTCAACGTGCTCGTCGCCACCGACGTCGCGGCGCGCGGCATCCACGTCGACGGCATCGACCTGGTGCTGAACGTGGACCCGGCCGGCGACCACAAGGACTACCTGCACCGCGCGGGCCGTACGGCGCGTGCCGGCCGCACGGGCACGGTCGTGTCGCTCTCCCTGCCGCACCAGCGGCGTCAGATCTTCCGGCTGATGGAGGACGCGGGCGTCGACGCCGGGCGTCACATCATCCAGGGCGCCGGCGCCTTCGACCCGGAGGTCGCCGAGATCACCGGCGCCCGGTCGATGACCGAGGTCCAGGCCGAGTCCGTGGGCAACGCCGCGCAGCAGGCCGAGCGTGAGGTCGCCCAGCTCACCAAGGAGCTGGAGCGGGCGCAGCGGCGCGCGAACGAGCTGCGCGAGGAGTCCGACCGACTGCTCGCGCGGGTCGCGCGGGAGCGCGGCGAGGAGCCGCAGGCGGCGGTGTCCGGGGAGTCCGCGGAGGTTCCGGCCGGCGTCGAGCTGTCGGTGCCGGAGCAGCGGACCGCGCAGGACGTGGAGCGCGCCGAGGTTTCCTCCGCGCCGTACGAGCGTCGGGAGCGGCGCGAGGAGCGCGGCGGGGCCGGGCGTGACCGGTACGCCGACCGGGACCGGTCCTTCGACCGCGACCGCGGTGGCCGCTCCTCCGACCGTCGTGACGACCGTGGCGGGCGTTCGTTCGAGCGCCGTGACGACCGCGGTGGGTTCAACCGTGACCGGGACAGGGACCGCGACCGTGGTGGTCGTTCCTTCGACCGTCGTGACGACCGTGGCGGTTTCCGCCGGGACGACCGGGGCGACCGCGGTGAGCGCGGCGGGTTCCGTCGTGACGACCGTGGTGGCCGCTCCTTCGAGCGTCGTGACGACCGTGGCGGGAGCCGTCCGTTCGAGCGTCGTGACGACCGTGGCGGCAGCCGTCCGTTCGAGCGTCGTGACGACCGTGGCGGGAGCCGTCCGTTCGAGCGTCGTGACGACCGCGGCGGCTTCCGCCGGGACGAGCGCACGGGGCACCGCGGCAGCGACCGTCCCTTCAACCGCGACCGCCGGGACGACCGTCCGGGCTTCCGCGCCGGCGGGCACGACCGTCCCGGGCACGACCGCCCGCAGGGCCGTCGTGACGACCACCGTGGCGCTGGTTCCTTCCAGCGCCGCGAGGACAAGCCGCGCTGGAAGCGCAACGGCTGACGCAGACGCGTGACGAGCGCCGTGGCCCCCTTCTCCGGGCGGGCTGCGGCGCTCCGCCGTTTCCGGCGGGTGTTTTCACACCTCCGGCACGGCCGGGTCACCGATACCCGATCGGAGACTCGGCCTCGTCCGGCTATGCTCGTGGGGGCAACATCGCCTGGGCCCTTAGCTCAATTGGCAGAGCAGTGGACTTTTAATCCATTGGTTGTGGGTTCGAGTCCCACAGGGCCTACCGAAGGCGGGCGGGGGAAACATCCCCCGGCCTGCCACGCGGCGCCCGGGTCGGCTTCGGCCGGCTCGGGCGCCGCTGTGTTTCCCGAAGGTCCTTGACCTCAAGCGAGGTTGAGTTTCTACGGTCGGTCGGGTCGAAGTAGCCCAGATCGAGAGGACCTGCCGTGGAGTACTCACACAGCGATGCCGAACTGATCCAGCAGCCCATCGGCTACTGGAGCTGGGCCGCCTACAAGGCTGTCGTCAGCCGCACCCGGGCCGCCCTCGCGGGGGTCGGCACCACGCAGCCGCAATGGTGGGTCCTCGCCCAGGTCGCACGAGCCGACCGTGCCAAGACTCGGCACGAGGTGTCCCGCCTCCTCGAGAACTACCTCGACACGGGCTCGGAATCCATGGAGCGGGAGATCGACGTCACGATCGCCCAGGGCTGGATCACCGAGGACTCCGAGGGGCGCCTGGCCCTCACGGAGGAGGGCCGGGCCTTCTACGACAAGGCCGCGGCACTCCAGGACGAGCTGTGGGCGGAACGGCACGCGGGCATCTCCGACGAGGAGTACCTGACGACCCTCAAGGTGCTGCAGCGGTTCATCCACAACACCGGCGGCCGCGCCTGGCACCACTGAGGGTGTCCGCTAGCCCGTCGCCAGCATCCCCGAGCGCAGGCGGGCCACTGTCCGGGAGATCAGGCGGGAGACGTGCATCTGGGAGATGCCGAGGCGCTTGCCGATGTCCGCCTGGGTGAGTTCCTCGACGAAGCGGAGGTGGAGGATGAGGCGCTGGCGCTCGTCGAGTTCGGCGACCAGGGGGGCCAGCGCGTGGAAGTCCTCGACGAGTTCGAGGGCCGGGTCCTCCTCGCCGATGAACTCGGAGAGCGTGCTGTCGCTGTCCTCCGAGTCGCCGGTGACCGCGGCGTCCAGGGACGAGGAGAGGTAGCCGTTCGCCGCGACCTGGGCCTCGACGACCTCCTCCTCCGTGAGGTTCATCAGCGCCGCCAGCTCCCCGACCTTGGGCGCGCGGCCGAGGCGGGAGGCCAGTTCCTCGGTGGCCTTGGCGAGCTCCGTACGGGCCTCCTGGAGGCGGCGCGGCACGTGCACGGCCCAGGACGTGTCGCGGAAGAACCGCTTGATCTCGCCGATGATGTACGGCACCGCGAAGCTGGTGAATTGCACCTCGCGGGAGACCTCGAACCGGTCGATGGCCTTGATCAGCCCGATGACGCCGACCTGGACGACGTCCTCCATGGACTGGCCGCTCGCACGGAACCGGCGGGCCGCGAACCGCACCAGCGACATGTTCATCTCGATGAGCGTGTTGCGCGCGTACTGGTATTCGGGGGTGCCCTCCTCCAGCACGGCGAGCCGCTCGAGGAACTGCCCGGTCAGCTCGCGCGCGTCCTGCGGGGCGAGCTTCTGGGGCTCGGCGATCTGCGGCAGTTCCTCACCGGTGTCGGTGCCGGAATCCGTCGTCGTGCCGATGCGCGTCGTCGCCGTCACGGGCCCTCCCTCGTCGTCCGGCCCGCTCTCGTCCCCCGTCAGGCCACCTCCAGGCCGCTACCCCCGGTCGCCCCTCTCATGCCCCGTGTTCTGCCCGCCGAGACGTTGACCACAGTCGGTGCAGGTCGGGGCGGTGACGGGGTACCCGCACGGTCGGCTCACGGTACGGGCAGGAGGGCGGGGCGGTGCGGCACGAAGGAGTTGGCGACGGGACACGTGGGGCCGACAGTTGTCGTTTGACAACTATAGTCGTGGGACAACAATCTAGCGTGACGTGTGGGCGCGGGGGAGGATCCGGAATGTTCGTCCCGGTGCCACGACGGGCGGTTCAGGCAGTGCGGGTACCGGACGCGGTGGAGTCGTCGGTGTCGTCGTGTATCTGGGCCGCGGCCGCGTCGCAGAACGCCTCCAGCCCTTGCAGCAGCGCGACCCGCTTGGCGGCGGGCATCTGGTCGAGCACGGCGCGCAGCGTCTGCTCCCGGCGGACGCGCAGGTCGGCCAGGAAGGCGCGGCCCCGCCCGCTGAGGTGCAGCTGCACCTCGCGCCGGTCCGCCGCGCTCACCACGCGTTCGACGAACCCGGCCGCCTGGAGCCGGTCGCACAGCCGGCTGGTGGAGGGCGGGGTGGAGGCGAGGGAGTCGGCGAGGGTGCGCAGGTTGATGCCTTCGTGGTGCTCCAGGATGAGCAGCACGCGCAGCTGGGACGCCGAGGCGGGTGCCGTGGAGGCCCGGCCCCAGAGGACTTCCAGCAACTCCGCGGCCGTGGAGGTCACACGTGCGACCTCTGCTGGCTCAGGGCGGGGTCGGAGGGAAGTCACAGTCACACTCTCGCAGTCACCGGGATGGCCGTCAGCGTACTAGGCGTGCCGCGACACGGGACCGTCACCGGCCCTCCGGACCGAGGGCCGTGTCCGAGGGCCCCGGAGATGTCCCGAGTGAGTCCGGAGTGATGTCCGACGAGGATCAAGGATTGGGCTTCGACCATCGTGATGACGATCGTGAACAGACTCGTCGCCGCCGAGCGCGCCCTGCGCACGGCGGCGCCCCATCAACTGCTGGACGCGGTCCGTCGTGTACTGACCGATCAGTACGCGGCGGACTCCGTCGAGCTGTATCTGGCCGACTACGGACTGACGGTGCTTCAGCCGGTGTCCGTGCCGCCGCACACCCTCCAGCCGGTGTCCGTGGCCAACAGCCCGGCGGGCCGGGCCTTCGGCGCGCAGGAGCCGTACGTGGAGACCCTGCCGGGTGACTCGGCCGGCGGGGTGCGCGTGCATCTGCCGGTCACCGTGCGCGGCGACCGCCTCGGCGTGCTGACGGTGACCCTGCCGGGCGGCGAGCACGCCGACGGCCGCCTCGGCGCGCACACGGACGGCCGCATCGGCGAACTGGCCGAGATCGCCGAGGTGCTCGGGCACGAGATCGTCGTGGCCGAACGGGACACCGACCTGTACCTCCAAGCGCGCCGCAGGGACCGGCTCACGCTGGCCGCCGAGATGCAGTGGCAGTTGCTGCCGGGCCGCTCCTGCGTCCGCCCCGAGTACGAGCTGGGCGCCCAGCTGGAACCGGCGTACGCGATCTTCGGCGACAACTTCGACTGGTCCGCCACGGCCGACCGGCTCAGTCTCTACGTCACCAACGGTATGGGCGAGGGCATAGAGGCCTCTCTGCTGACGAACCTGGCGATCAACGCCCTGCGCAACGCTCGCCGGGCCGGTCTCCCCCTCGCCGACCAGGCGGCCCTGGCCGACCAGGCGGTGTACGCCCACTACCGGGGCCGCTGCTACCTGTCCGTACTCATGCTGGACATCGAGCTGGCCACCGGGCGGGTCCGGGCCGTGGACGCCGGTTCCCCGCGGCTGCTGCGGCTGCGCCGGGGCGCGGTGGAGCGGGTGCCCTTCGACGCCCAGCTGCCGCTCGGCATGTTCGAGGAGACCGACTACGTGGCCCAGGAGTTCACGGTCGAGCCCGGCGACCGGCTGGTCTTCGTCAGCGACGGGGTGTACGACGTCGCCTCCCCGGGCGGTGAGGCCTACGGGGACGCGGCCCTGGCCCGGGCGATCCAGTCGACCCGGCTGCTCCCGGCCGCCGAGGTCCCCCGGGCCGTCCTTCGCGAACTGTCCGGCCACCGCGGCAGGTCCGTCCCGGACGACGACGCCCTGGTGGTGTGCCTGGACTGGCGTGGGCGGGAGGGACCGGGGAAAGCGGAGGCCAGGGGATGTGGGTGAGCGGCCGTTTGGCGGAGCCGTACACCGGCCCTAATGTTTGTCATACGGCAAGTAACGGCTGAGGTGCCGCAGCGCGACCTCGGTCCGGCCCGTGCAAGGGAGCGATGCAAGTGTCGGTGTCGGTATCGGAAGAGAACACGGAACAAGAGCCGCCCGCACAGCAGGTGAGTGCCTTCCTCGAACGGCGCCGGGAGCAGGTCGCCCAACGGTGGGCGGACGCCGCGCTGTTCCGCACGGTCTTCACCGTGTCCCGCGACGAGGCGGTGGAGGCGGGCAGGTCCGTGGCGGCGGCGCTGGCCGCGGTGGCGGCCACCGGGCGGCTGGACGACCTCCGGGCCTCCGGATTCGCGGCGGTGCGCGACCAGTTGGGGCGGATGGCGGCCTCCCGCGCCCGCATGGGCATCGACACGGACGGGCTCGCCGACGAGGTGGCCGCCCTGCGCGAACCGGTGACCGAGCTGCTGCGCGCCGAGTTCCCCGACCCGCACGCCCCCGAGGCCCAGGAGTGCGTGCTGGCGCTCACCGTGCTGATGGGCACGCTGCGTCTGGTCGTACTGGAGACGACGGTCAGCGCGGGCCAGGAGGTGATCGCACGGCAGCGCGAGCAGCTGCACGAAGTGGCCACCCCGGTGATCAAACTCTGGGAGAGCACCGTCGCCGTACCGCTGATCGGCACGCTGGACAGCGCGCGCAGCCAGGTGGTCATGGAGAGCCTGCTGGACGCGATCGTCGCCGAGCGCGCCCGGTTCGCCATCCTCGACATCACCGGCGTGCCCACGGTCGACTCGCTGGTCGCCCAGCACCTGATGAAGACGGTGGCCGCGGCCCGGCTGATGGGCGCCGAGTGCATCGTCTCCGGCATCCGGCCCGCGATCGCGCAGACCATCGTCCAGCTGGGCATCGACCTCGGTACGGTGCTCACCCGCGCGAGCCTGGCGGACGCCCTGGCCTACGCGCTCAGCCGGCAGGGCGTCGAGATCGCGCCGCTCCGGACGGCCGACGCGGGCACGCGATGACCGGCCCCTCGGGGAACGGGCCCGCGGGATCCGGGCCCCCGGTCGCCGGGCCCTTGGGCGGGCACGGTTTCACGGTTCCGGTCCTCCGGCTGGGCGACATCCTGCTGGTCACCCTCCAGGGTGAGCTGCATGACGGGATGGCCGAACAGCTCCAGCAGGACATCACCGACCGCATCGCGCACACCCGGGTGACCGGCGTGGTCATCGACATCTCCGGCGTGGACATCGTCGACTCCTTCCTGGGGCGGGTCCTCGCCGAGATCGCCGCCGGAGCCGGACTGCTGGCCGCCCGTACGGTGCTGGCCGGGATGCGCCCCGCGGTGGCGATCACCCTGGTCGAGCTGGGGCTCACCCTGCCCGGACTGCGGACGGCCCTGGATGTCGAACGCGCGATGGAGCTGCTCACCGCGGGTGAGCGGCAGGGCGAGGGGAGTCCGTGATGCGGGCCTCCCGCCATGCCGTCCCGGCCAGCCTGCCGATCGGCTCGGACGCCGACCTGGCCTGGGTACGGCAGCAGGTCCGGCAGGCCGCCGCCGAGCTCGGTTTCGGACTGGTGCAGCAGACCAAGCTCGTCACCGCCGCCAGTGAGCTGGCCCGCAACACCCTCGTCCACGGCGGGGGTGGCCATGTGGAGATCACCCCGCTGGAGACCGGGCCGTCGCCCGGCCTGCGGCTGGCCTTCGTCGACACCGGGCCCGGCATCCGCGATCTGGACCGGGCGATGACCGACGGCTACACCAGCGGCGGCGGGCTCGGACTCGGCCTGAGCGGGTCCAAGCGGCTGGTCCAGGAGTTCGAGGTGGACAGCCGGCCCGGTGAGGGGACCACCGTCACCGTCACAGCCTGGGCCACGGTCGTGCCGTCGGCCCGGCCGGGGTCGTGATGAGCAGGGTGTGGGACGTGCCGGTCGACGACTCGACCCGGGTGCGGGACGTCCGGGTCGCGGCCGAGGAGGCCGGCGCGTGCGCCGGGCTCGGCCCGCACCGCATCGCGACCGCCGCGCTGGTGGCGACGGAGCTGGCGACCAACCTGGTGCGGCACGCGGACGGCGGGTACGTCCTCATCAACCTCGCCGAGAGCGCCCCCGCCGACGGCCGGCGCCTGTCCGTGCAGCTCGTCGCCCTCGACCACGGCCCGGGCATCCCGGACGTCGCGGCGGCGATGCGCGACGGTTACACGACCGCGGCCTCCCTGGGCGCCGGCCTCGGCACGTGCCGGCGCATAGCGAACGACTTCGACCTGCACAGCGCCCCCGGCCGGGGCACCGTGGCCATGGCCCGTATCGACCACGAACCCCCCGCCGGCCGGTACCGGACGGCCCCGCGGGGGCCGCGTGCCGGTGGCGTCAACGTCCCCCTCGGCCGGGCCGAGTACTCCGGCGACGCCTGGAGCCGGGTCCGCACGGGTGACCGCCTGACCCTGCTGCTCGCCGACGGGCTCGGTCACGGACCCAAGGCGGCGGAGGCGTCGGGCGCCGCCGTGGACGCGCTGCGCGACGTGGCCGACCGGCCGCCCGCCGAGATGCTGCGGCATCTGGGCCGGTCCCTGCGCCGCACCCGGGGCGCGGCCGTCGCCGTGGCCCAACTGGATCTCGGGTCGGGGCTGTTGCACTTCGCCGGGATCGGCAACGTCGGCGCCCGGCTGCGCACCGACGGCAGCTGGAAGGCGATGCTGTCCCAGCCCGGCATCGTGGGCGCGCAGGTCCCGGCGTCCGTGTCCGTGCAGCGGGTGCCGTGGCGGGACGACAGCCTGCTCGTCCTGCACAGCGACGGCCTGCCCGGCCGCTGGACGCCCCCCGACGACACCGTGCTCCTCGGGTGCGATCCGGCGGTGGTGGCCGCGGTGGTCCTCCGCGACGCGGGCAGCGCGGCCCGCCCGGTGCGGGACGACACGTGTGTGGCGGTGCTGGGCGGGGGTGGGGGCGGGGACGGCGGGGGCCGTCAGGGCTCGGGGGGTTGAGGGGCGGACCTTCCGTTGTCACGGCGTTACGGCCCGCCGGTCGGGTCGGTCCTGCGAGTTGGGTCGGTCCGGCGGGTCGGCTCGGTCCCGCGAGGCGGGTCGCCCGTGTCGGCCCTGGTGTCCCGGTCGGCCCCGGTGTCCCGGTCGGTTCCGGCGGGCTGGTCGGTCCCGGTGGCCTGGTCGGCTCCCGTCTCCTGCTCGGTCCCGGCGTTCTGGCCGGTTCCGGCGTCCCGCTCGGTCCCGTCATCCCGGGTGGCCTCCGTGTCCCGCTCGGTCCCCTCACCCCGCTCGGTCCCCTCACCCCGCTCGGTCCCCTCACCCCGCTCGGTCCCCTCACCCCGCTCGGTCCCCTCACCCCGCTCGGTCCCGTCGACGCCCGGGATCCCCGCGCCCCGTGCCGCCAGGAACCCCCGCAACCCCCGGCTCAGCGCCACCCGTTCCGCCGGTTCCATCGCCGCCAGTGCCGTGGTCAGGGCCCGTGCCCGGCGGCCGGCGACGTCGCCCAGGACGTGCTGCCCGTGCGTGGTGAGCCACAGTTGCACCTCGCGTCGGGTGTCCGGGTGCGGGGCGCGTTCCAGGAGGCCGGCCGCCGCCAGGCGGTCGCACAGGCGGCTGGCCGTGGGAAGGCCGATGTCGAGTCGGTCCGCCAGGGCCGTCAGGTTCAGGCCGGGCGCCGCCTCCAGGGTGCGCAGTGCCCGCAGCTGGTGCAGAGACAGCCGCAGGGTCGCGTCCTGGGCGGCGACCGACCACAGAGCCGTCAGGCTCTCCACGGCGTCGGCGATCTGTGCCGCCACGGCCTCCGGGCCATCGCCCCGTCTCCTTGCCCGGGGATCGCCGGGGCCGCCGAGATCGGTCACGAACGGTCACTTTCCATAAGCTCCGGGTACTGCAGAGGTCGCCCTCTTTCAAAGGCTGTACCCGATGAGCCGAGGGGCAAGCCGCCCCGTTCACGCGCCCGGCCGGGCCGGGAGGCTCAGCCCGCGCTGAGCCCCGTCAGCGCGGCGAGCGGCAGCGTGTGCTGGGTCTGGAGGACCTTCGCGCGCAGATACCGGACGTTGTGCGCGGTGGTGAAGACGCCCGTGGGGACGCGGTCGCGGACGGCCACGCCCAGGTCGCGCAGCTGGGCGGCCTTGTCGGGGTTGTTGGAGAGCAGGTCCAGTTCGCCGACGCCCAGAGCCCGGAGCATCTGGGCCGCCGCCGTGTAGTCGCGGGCGTCCTCCGGCAGCCCCAGGGCCGCGTTCGCCTCGTAGGTGTCGAGGCCCTCGTCCTGGAGGGCGTACGCGTCGAGCTTGTTGTAGAGGCCGATGCCCCGGCCCTCCTGGCGGAGGTAGAGGAGCACGCCGCCGCGCTCGGCTATGCGCTCGACGGCCTCGCGCAGCTGCGGTCCGCAGTCGCAGCGGGCCGAGCCGAACACGTCCCCGGTCAGGCACTCGGAGTGCAGCCGCACCAGCGGAACCGGCCCGGGCTCGCCCAGGACGACGGCCACGTGCTCCTGGCCGTCGGCCAGGCCGTGGAAGGTGACGACCTCGGCGTCGACCTCGTAGCCGTCGTGGAAGCGCAGCGGGACCCGGACGCGGGAGCGCGGGGTGGCGAGGACAACGGGGGTGTCGGGCATGCGGGGCCTCCGGGTTCCGTTCCTGTTCGGCTGCACAGCCGTCGGCTTGCAGTCTGCTTCAGATTTGAAGCAGATCCACGTCCGGAACCCTACCCTTGCTTTAAATTTGAAGCAATGAGGGGCGGTGAGGTCGAAGTGTGTTGTGACGTGAGTCACGAACAGGTCGTGGAGGACCTCCGTCGCCACGGCACATCGTCCGACGCCGGCCGCGTCCCGTCCTCCTGGAGCCCCTGCGCGATCGCCGTGGAGATCTCCTCCAGCTGCCCCACCTGCTCCTCGCTGAGCCGGTCGAACAGGAAGCTCCGCACCGTCTCGACATGCCCGGGCGCCGCCCGGTCCAGTACGGCGAACCCGTCGTCCGTCAGGGCCGCGATGCTGCCCCGCTTGTCGTACCGGCAGGCCTCGCGCCGCACCATGCCGTCCTTCTCCAGCCGCGTCACCGCGTACGTCAGCCGGCTGCGCGTGATTTTCAGGCGCTCGGCGAGATCGGTCATGCGCAGCCGCCGCTCCGGGGACTCCGACAGGACCGACAGGATGGAGTAGTACAGGTGCGGCATGCCGGCGTCCTGCTGGAGCTGCCGGTCGATCGCGTCCTCCAGGAGCAAGGAGGCGGCGATGTACGCGCGCCAGGCGCGTTGCTCCTCGGGGGTGAGCCAGCGAGTCGTCATGCACCCAGTGTAGGTTTGTTTCAAACTTGAACCAAGCCCCGTCCTGTCAGCCCGCCGTCCCGCCATCCGCCACGAGTTTCCACGAGCCGGGAGCTTCGATGCCCCACCCGTACGTCCTGCTGTCCGCCGCCGTCTCCCTCGACGGCTACCTGGACGACACCGGCCCCGAACGCCTGCTCCTGTCCAGCCCGGCCGACTTCGACCGGGTCGACGAGGTCCGGGCGTCCGTCGACGCGATCCTGATCGGCGCCGGCACCGTCCGCGCCGACAACCCGCGCCTGCTGGTCAACTCACCCGAGCGGCGCGCCGCTCGGGTGGCAGCCGGCCTGCCGGAGTACCCCCTCAAGGTCACGGTCAGCGGCTCCGGCGACCTCGACCCGGCGGCGCGGTTCTGGCACACCGGCGGCCGGAAGGTCCTCTACACCACCGACAAGGGCGCCGAACGCGCCCGTGCCCTCGGCCTCGCCACTGCCGATGGCACCGATGCCGCCGACGCCACCGACGTCGTCCCGCTCGGCGCCGACCTCGACTGGCGGCGGCTCCTCACCCACCTGCACGACGTCCGGGGCGTACGACGTCTCATGGTCGAGGGCGGCGGCCTGATCCACACCCAGCTCCTCACCCAGGGCCTGGCCGACGAACTCCAGCTGGTCCTCGCCCCGCTCTTCGTGGGCGACCCCGGGGCACCCCGCCTCTTCGGGCCCGGCGGCTACCAGTCCGGCCGGCTCCGGCTGCTGGAGACCCGGCGGATCGAGGACGTGGTCCTCATGCGCTACGAGCCGACCGCCCCCGGCACCGGCCCCCTGCCCGCCGCCGCCGACCACCGCTGGCTGGCCCTCGCCTGCGAACTGGCCGCACAGTGCCCGCCGTCGGACACGGCGTTCAGCGTCGGCGCGGTGGTCGTCGCGGCCGACGGCACCGAACTGGCCCGGGGCCACTCCCGCGAGGGCGGCGACCCGCTCGTGCACGCCGAGGAGGCGGCCCTGGCCAAGCTCGACCCGGCCGACCCCAGGCTCACCGGCGCGACGGTCTACAGCAGCCTGGAACCCTGCGCCCGCCGGGCCTCCCGCCCCGCACCCTGCGCCCGGCTGATCCTCGACGCGGGCGTACGACGCGTGGTCACGGCCTGGCGTGAGCCGGACACCTTCGTGGCGGACGCCGACGGCAGCGGCCTGCTGGCGGCCGGGGGAGTGGAGGTCCTCGTCCTCCCGGAGCACGAGGAGCGCGCCAAGGCCCCGAACCGCCACCTGACGCACTGAGCGCGGGCCGATCGGCCCAACAGATCCTGCGGCCCGGCCGCCTCACGGGTCACGCTGCCTCCAGGGCCGGTACGACAGCGCGGAGGCAGCGGGCATGCGGGCAGCGGGAAGACGACGTACGGCAGCGCTCCTGCTCACCGCGCTCGCCCTCTTCGCCTCCTCGTGCGGAGCGGTCGACGCGGACACTCCCGCCCACGGCCCGGCCCTGCCCGCCGACGCCCCCTTCACCCACCCCGGCGTCCTCGTCGACAGGGACCGGCTGGACGCCGTACGCGAGCACGTCACCGCCGGGAAGCAGCCCTGGCTGAAGGCGTACCTCGACATGCGGGACAGCAGGTACGGCTCGTACCGGTACCGGGCCGAGCCGTACGGGACCGTCGTCTGCCCGGCCGGTGACCTGGAGGGCCGGGGCTGTGCCGAGGAGCGCGCGGACGCCCTGGCCGCCTACACCCAGGCCCTCCTCTTCACCGTCACCGGCAAGCGGCGGCACGCCGGGAAGGCCCGGCAGATCATGGACGCCTGGTCGGCCACGCTGCGCCGGCATGCCGGAGAGAACGCCCCGTTGCAGGCCGGCTGGACCGGGTCGGTCTGGGCCAGGGCCGCGGAGATCGTGCGGCACACCCCGGGCGCCGGCTGGCCCGCCGAGCGCGTGCGGCGCTTCGAGCGCATGCTGCGCACGGCCCATCTCCCCGAAGTCGCCGTCACCGACCCGGACTTCACCGGGAGCTGGGACCTGGTGGCGACCGACGCGGTCATCGCCATCGCCGTCTTCCTCGACGACCACCGGGCCTTCGGCCACGCCCTGGAGCGCTTCCGGGAACGCGTGCCCGCCTACTTCTACCTGGAGAAGGACGGCCCCGCTCCGCTCACCGTGCCCGGCTCCGGCCTCGCCACGCCGCGGCGGACGACGGCGTACTGGTCCGGGCAGGCCACGTACCGGGACGGTGTCGCCCAGGAGACCTGCCGCAGCTTCCGGCACGTCGGTGTCTCGCTCGCCGCCACCGCCCACATCGCCGAGACGGCCCGGCACCAGGGCGTCGACCTCTACGGCGAGGCCGAGGACCGGCTGGTGGCCGCGCTCGCCCTGCACGCCCGTCACCAGCGGGGCGATTCCGTGCCCGGGTGGCTGTGCGGCGGCCGGATCAAGGGGAGACTCGGGCCGCACCTGGAGGTCGCCCTCAACCACCTGGAGGGCCGCCTCGGCCGGTCCGTCCCGGCCGCGCACGCACTGGCCGTGCGCACCCGGCCCGCCGGCACCGACGGCCTGTTCACCGCCTGGGAGACCCTCACCCACGCGGGCGACCCGGACCGCTGAGCACCGGGTGTGCGCGAGCGGTCCCGCGGATGGCGTACACTGGAGTCACAACGACGCGGGGTGGAGCAGCTCGGTAGCTCGCTGGGCTCATAACCCAGAGGTCGCAGGTTCAAATCCTGTCCCCGCTACTGAAGGCCGAGGGCCGGAATCCGAAAGGGTTCCGGCCCTCGGTTTTTTTCCTGGGTTCTCCATTACCGCCGACATTACTGTCGGTGAGTGAAGCACGCCGCTCCGCATCACAACTGACACACCGTCAAAACCCGTGAGTCACTTGCGTGGTGGTCAACTCGCCCGTTTTGGGCTGGTCGTGGCAGGTTGGTCCGCACGAAAAAGGTTAATGATCAAGCGGAATCGCTGGAATACCCACCGCGCGTCTATTAACGTTCGATAACGCAGCGCGGTCGTCCCAGCCGTCACAGAAGGCGGCTCCGTGCGCACGCGCCGAATCCTGAAAGGGAACCGGGGAACCACCACTTGGGGTGAATCGAGCGGATGCCGCCGTGGAAGCACGGCCGGTATACGCGCGTAGGAGACCTTCCTGCTCCGAACCCGTCAGCTAACCCGGTAGGCGAGAAGGAAGGAAAGGAGTACGCCCACGTGGCGTCCAACCGGCCTGCCCCCGCGGCCCCGTCCGCGCCGAACCAGCGCGACACCGAAACCTTCGGCTACGGCGGTCACCACACCGACGAGGGCCCGTTCCAGGAATGGAACCCCACCGCGGAGTCCATCCGCCCCATCCGTGGCCGGCATCGCGTCACCAAGCAGCGCGGCGGAGGCCTCGCGCGCAGCTCCACCGTCCTCGGCGTCGGCGTCATAGCCGCCGTGGGCGCGGGCGGCATGGCCAGCGCCCAGACCGGCAAGCCGCCGGTGTCGATCTCCGTCCCGGATCTGCCCTCGGTGGGTTCCCTCATCTCGGACGACGACACCCCCGAAGGCTCCGCCACTCCGCTCAGCGACCTCACCACGGCGTCCGCCGACACCGAGCAGGGCACCTCCGGCGCCGGTGAGGCACTGCGCGCCCGGATCATGGCGCAGGTCGAGCACCAGCAGGAACAGATCGAGACCAAGGCCGCGCAGGACGCCGCCGAAGCCGCCCGGAAGGCGGCCGCGGAGGCCGCCGCCAAGGCCGAGAAGGAAGCCAAGGCCAAGGCCGCCGAAGCCAAGAGGAAGGCGGAGGAGGAGGCCCGGAAGAAGGCCGAGGCCGAGCGGCTCGCCGCCCTCGCCAAGCAGTACACGCTGCCGACCTCCGCGTACACCATCACCTCGACCTTCGGTCAGGCCGGCGCCTACTGGTCCTCCGGCTACCACACCGGCCTCGACTTCGCCGCCCCCACGGGCACGCCGATCAAGGCGGTGCACAGCGGCACCATCACCGAGGCGGGCTGGAACGGCTCCTACGGCTACAAGACGGTCCTGACCCTCGATGACGGCACGGAGATCTGGTACGCGCACCAGTCGTCCATCGGCGTCAGCGTCGGCCAGAAGGTCAGCACGGGCGACGTCATCGGCCGCGTGGGCGCGACCGGCAACGTCACCGGGGCGCATCTGCACCTCGAGGTCCACACCGGTGGCTCCAGCAACGGCATCGACCCGCTCGCGTGGCTGCGGGGCAAGGGCCTGAGCATCTGAGCGACGGCGGCGTTTGCGGTCTCGTGCGGGTCTCGTACGGGGGTTTCGTGCGGGGGGTTCGTGCGGGGCCGTTTACGGGAGTTTTGCGTCCGCTGTGGAATGAGCCTCCCCCGCACGGCCGTTGACACGGAGCATGACTTCTCTTCGCAAGCTCGGCTCCTCCGACCTCGAGGTCTTCCCGCTCGCCCTCGGCGGCAACGTCTTCGGCTGGACCGCGGACGAGGCCCAGTCGTTCGCCGTCCTCGACGCGTACACCGCCGCGGGCGGCAACTTCGTCGACTCCGCCGACGTCTACTCGGCGTGGGTGGACGGCAACCAGGGCGGAGAGTCCGAGACCGTCCTCGGCAAGTGGCTGACGTCGCGCGGCAACCGCGCGGACGTCGTCGTCGCCACGAAGGTCAGCCAGCACCCCGAGTTCCAGGGCCTGTCCGCCGCCAACATCAAGGCCGCCGCCGACGCCTCGCTGCGGCGCCTCGGCACCGACTACATCGACCTGTACTACACCCACTACGACAAGCCCGACGTGCCGGTGGAGGAGATCATCGGCGCGCTCGACGAACTCGTGACGGCCGGGAAGGTGCGGCACATCGCCGCCTCCAACATCTCCGCGGAGCGGCTGCGGGCCTCCCTGGAGTTCTCCGACCGCGAGGGGCTCGCCCGGTACGTCGCCCTCCAGCCCCACTACAACCTGGTCTCCCGCGACACCTACGAGGGCGAGCTCCAGGACCTCGCCGCGCGGACCGGCCTGGCGGCCGTCCCGTACTACGCGCTCGCGTCGGGCTTCCTGACCGGCAAGTACCGGCCCGGTACCAGCGTCGACAGCGCGCGGGCGGGCGGTGCCGCCCAGCACCTTCAGACCGAGCGTGGCCGCCGGGTCCTCGACGCCCTCGACGAGATCGCCGCGGCCCATGACGTCCCCGTCGCCACGGTCGCCCTCGCCTGGCTCGCGGCCCAGCCGACGGTGGTGGCGCCGATCGCGTCCGCGCGGACGGTGGAGCAGCTGCCCGCGCTGATCGGGGTCGGGGAGCT
Source organism: Streptomyces sp. NPDC016851 (assembly GCF_055562795.1). Classification (NCBI taxonomy): domain Bacteria; kingdom Bacillati; phylum Actinomycetota; class Actinomycetes; order Kitasatosporales; family Streptomycetaceae; genus Streptomyces; species Streptomyces sp. NPDC016851. The sequence goes on along the minus strand of NZ_JBVHEP010000012.1, from coordinate 21,722 downwards.
GACGCTGACGGAGGCGGAGGTCGGGCGGCTCGCGGAGGCTTCGGCCTGAGGGGTTCCGACCGGGGCCGATTGGGGGGGGCGGCTACGACCGGTACGGGTTGTACGCGGGGTACGGGATCTCGTACGAGGGGTACGGCGTCGGCATCTCGTACGTGGGGTACGGCGTCGGCGTATGTGTCGGCGTATGTGTATGTGTCGGCGTATGTGTCGCAGGATGGCCGTACCCGTACGCCCCGTGTACCGGCCACGGCGGGGCCGCCACCGGTACCGGAGGGGCCGTGATGCGGGCGGCGTAGTCCAGCGCGGGGCGGGCCGTCTCGCGGCGGCGCCACAGCTCGTCCAGCAGTTCCCGTTCCCGTGCGACGAAGTCGGCACCGGCGCGGCCGCGGCGGCCCCGGTGCCGGAGGAACGCCAGGGACGTCGCGTACGCCTCGTAGCGCGCGACCTCCCGTGCCGCCGCCCGGCCCGCGTGGCGGCGGGCGTACTGGCGGGCGATCCGCCGGGCCTGCATGGAACCGAGGGCGTAGGGCTCGACAGGAGACAGCCACCCGGCCACGGCGTAGGCGGGCAGCTCCGCCCGTACGGTCTTCAGCTCCCGCTGCCGGGTCCAGATCACCAGCCATGTCAGCAGCCCGAAGATGGGCACCATGAACGCCGCGTACACGGCGAAGAACCCGTATTCGCCGAACGAGGACGAGCCGTTCCACATCGCGTGCATGCCCATCGCGAGCAGCAGTCCGGAGAGCGGGAAGGCGACGCGGCGGATGTGCTGGCGGTCCGCCGCGAGCGCGGAGACGCCGAAGCCGATGCCGGTGAGGACGGTGAAGAGCGGGTGCGCGAACGGCGACATGATGATGCGCACGAAGAAGGTCGCCGCCGTGACGGAGGCGATGCCGGTGCCGCCGGTGAGCTGGTCGGTGCCGAAGGCGGTGCCCAGGTAGAGGATGTTCTCCGTGAACGCGAAGCCGGTGGCGGTGACGCCGGCTGTGACGACTCCGTCGAGGATGCCGGTGAAGTCGCGGCGTCGGAAGAGGAAGACCAGTAAGACGGCCGCCGCCTTGGCGATCTCCTCGACCACCGGCGCTATGACGGTCGCGCCGAGTGTGTCCGCGCTGGAGGGGTCCGCCGTGGCCGTCGCTATCCAGCGGGTCGCGAAGCTGTTGGCGACGATCGCTATCAGCGCCGCCGCGCAGGCGCCCCAGGCGAAGCAGAACAGCAGATTCCGCCAGGGGCCCGGTTCGACCCGGTCCAGCCAGCGGAACGAGGCTATGAGCAGGGGCACCGGGAGCGTGGCCAGCCCCAGCCCGACCAGGAACCCTTCCGTGCCGGTCTCCTCGCGGACCAGGGCCAGGATGACGAGGCCGGATATCGCGAGGAGCGTGGTCAGCGCCCCGTAGCGCACCCAGGCGCGTTGCCACCAGTGGGCGTGCCGCAGGTGGCCGGCGGCGGGTGCGCCGTCGACGGGACCACGGGGGTATGGGTGTGGGGGGCAGGTGGCCACGGCATTGACCCTAACGACGGATGGGCGCTGTCCGCAGGCGGAAGGGACGCGGGTACGGGTGTGGTCCGTGCGGTCAGGCGCCGGCGGGGGGTTGGTCCACGTGCTGTACGCGGCGGAAGAGGAGGTCGTTCACGACATGTCCCTTGTCCAGTCCCTGGCCCTCGAAACGGGTCAGGGGGCGGAAGTCGGGACGGGGCGCGAAACCGCCGTCCGCCTGCGTGTTCTCGAAGTCGGGGTGTGCCGTGAGTACGTCGAGCATCTGTTCGGCGTACGGTTCCCAGTCGGTGGCGCAGTGCACGATCGCGCCGGGCCTGAGGCGGCTCGCGGCGAGGGTCAGGAAGTCCGGCTGGATGATCCTGCGCTTGTGGTGCCGCTTCTTGGGCCACGGGTCGGGGAAGTAGACGCGCAGGCCGTCGAGGGAGTCCGGGGCGAGCATCTCGCGGAGGAGGATGATCGCGTCGCCGTTGCCGACCCGGACGTTGGACAGGCCGGTCCGGTCCGCGAGGTTGAGCAGGTTGCCCTGGCCGGGGGTGTGGACGTCGACGGCGAGGATGTTGGTGGTGGGGTCGGCGGCGGCCATCTGGGCGGTGGCTTCGCCCATGCCGAAGCCGATCTCCAGGACGACGGGGTTGTCGTTGCCGAACAGGTCGGACAGGTCGAGGGTTCGGCTGCCGTCGATGTCGAGGCCCCACTTGGGCCAGAGCCGCTGAAGCGCGTCCGCCTGGCCGGCTGTGACCCGGCTGCGCCGCGGCTGGAAACTCCGGATCCGCCGCTCGAAGTGCGACCCGGCGGGATCGGCCTTCGGCCCATCGGGAAAACGCGGCTCACCCTTGCCGCGACTGTGCCGGATGGAGGCACCGGGGGCGGGCGGCTGGGGGGCTTCGGGGGTATTCACGGAGTCAGACACAGTGAGACCGATTTTACGGCCGCGGTGTGGTCGCCGGGGCGGTGGTGTGCCTGCGGCGGCCTGTGGCGGTTCGGTGGGGGTGCGCGTAGCGCCTACCGGGGGTGCGGTGGGTCGGGGCCGCGCCGGGGGGTGTCCGTCCTCGGAACGGCGCGATGGGGTCGGGTACCGACTGACTGTCCGTTGACGCGCCAACCGCTGCGGGCGGACATCCCCCGACACGTCCCCTTCCGTGCGTCGGCGGCTGCGGGTGCGTGGTGGCTCAGCTGCCGTCGGCCGCCGCTGCGGGCAGTCGTGCCGCTGGGGCGGCACGGGTGGGCGCAGCGGCACCCCGCTCCGCCGGGCTGCGGACCCACCCGGCCTCAGCGACAACGCCGAGCACCTCGAAACCCCTCACAGCGCGCTCAACGCCCTGCGCGCCACCTCCCTGCCGATCGGCAAGGACGCCGTGGCCGCAGGAGACGGCGCGTTCAGCACGTGCACCGTGCGAGGGCCCTCGCGGAACAGGAAGTCGTCCACCAGCGTGCCGTCACGCAGGACCGCCTGCGCCCGGACGCCCGCCGCCGTCGGCACCAGGTCGTCCTCGGACACCCCGGGCAGCAATCTCCGCACCGCCTCCGTGAACGCCCCCTTGGACAGCGACCGCCGCAGCTCCCCCGCCCCGTACCGCCAGTGCCGCCGGGCGATCCGCCAGGAGCCCGGCCACGCGAGAGTCGCCCCCAGCTCCCGCGCACGGACCGTCCCCCACCCGTACCCCTCGCGGGCCAGCGCCGGCACCGCGTTGGGCCCGATGTGGACACCCCCGTCGATCCCGCGCGTGAGATGGACTCCGAGGAACGGGAACGCCGGGTCGGGGACCGGGTACACCAGGCCCCGCACCAGCTCCGGCCGGGCCAGCTCGTAGTACTCGCCCCGGAAGGGCACGATCCGGACGTCCGGGTCGTCCCCGGTCAGCCGGGCGATCTCGTCGCTGTGGAGGCCCGCGCAGTTCACCAGCACCCGCCCGCGCACGACGTCCCCGGTGGCCGTGAGCACGGCGACGCCCCGCTCGGGGCGGCGGTCGACGCGCACGACCCGTGTGCCGTAGCGGATCTCCGCGCCCGAGCCGTGGGCCAGCTGGCGGGCGACCGCGACGAAGTCGCAGATGCCGGTCGTCCCGACGTGTATCGCAGCCAGGCCCCGCACCTCCGGCTCGTACTCCGCGATCTGGGATCCGCCCAGTTCACGGACCGGAATGCCGTTCTCCCGGCCGCGCTGCACGAGGGCGTGCAGGCGGGGCAGCTCCGCGCGGTCGGTCGCGACGATCAGCTTGCCGGTGACCGCGTGCGCGATGCCGTACTCGGCGCAGAACTTGACCATCTCCGCCGCGCCCCCCACCGCGTAGCGCGCCTTGAGGGAGCCGGGGCGGTAATAGATGCCGCTGTGGATGACGCCGCTGTTGCGGCCCGTCTGGTGCCGGGCCGGGCCCGGTTCCTTCTCCAGGACCGTGACCCGTGTGCCCGGTGCGGCGCGTGTGATCGCGTACGCCGTCGACAGACCGACGATCCCCCCGCCGATCACCAGCACGTCACAGTCGTACGCGATCTCCGGCACCCGCGCCACCTGCACCACCTCCCGCTTCGATAGTGCACTGCGCCACTGACAATGCCTTCAAACGCGGGGACGGCAGCATGCCTGTCCGCCTATGCCGGAGCCATCAGCAGCGGCCGGGCGCGCTCGCGCAGCTCGACCACACGTGGTTCGTCGCCGTACGGCTCCAGCCGGTGCAGGAGGTCCTTGACGTACTCGGTGGTGCGGGCCGAGGAGATGCGCCCGGCGACCTCCACCGCCCGCACGCCCTGCTCGCACGCCGCGTCCAGGTTTCCCGACTCCAGTTCGGCGACCGCCGAGACGACCAGGCGCAGGCCGTGCGAGCGGACGAACTCCTCGGTGGGCTTCGACAGGGCCTGTTCCGTGAAGCGGCGGACCTGGCGGGGCGCCTTGAGGTCGCGGTAGCACTCGGCGGCGTCGGCGCAGAAACGGTCGTAGGAGTAGAAGCCGAGCCAGCTCGGGTCGCTGTCGCCGGGGCGGGCGCGCTCCAGCCAGCTCTCGGCCGCCTTCAGGGCGCCGCCGGCCGCCTGGGCGTCACCGGCACGCGCGTGTGCCCGGGCCTCGACGAGGCGGAAGAAGCTCATCGTGCGGGCCGTGGCCAGGCCGCGGTTGCGTTCGAGGGCCGCCTGGGCGAGGTCCACGCCCTCGTCGCCGAAGCCTCGGTAGGTGGCCTGGAGGGACATGGAGGCCAGGACGTAGCCCCCGAGGGGGACGTCCGCCGCCGCCCGGGCCAGGCGCAGGGCCTGGATGTAGTAGCGCTGGGCCGCTTCCTGCTGGCCCGTGTCGAAGGCCATCCAGCCCGCGAGCCGGGTGAGTTCGGCGGAGGCACCGAAGAGGGCCCGGCCGACCTCGTCGGAGTAGGAGCCGAGCAGCAGCGGAGCCGCCTCCACCCTTAAGCACTCGGGGACCATCGACGAACGCCAGTCGCCGCCGCCGTACTTGGAGTCCCAGCGCCGCGCGTCCTCGGCGGCCTCCCGCAGCTTCTGCACATCACTGTGGCCGACTTTGAGCGGTGCGCCGGAGTCCTCGCCGGGGCCCACGTCACGCGCTACCGAACTGTCGGCCGGGGTTATCAGCCATCGTGAGGCGGGCGTCGCGTACGCGCTCACCGCGAACGATCCGGCCAGCGACTGCCAGATGCCGCCGCCGGCGCGGCGGCCCGCGAGGTCGAGACGGTACAGCTCCGTCGCGGACTTCACCGCCTGTCCGACGTCCCGCGGGAAGGCGAGGCCGACTTCGGGCGCGGGGTCCGCGTCCGCCAGGCCGATCTCGTGGAGCGGCACCGGGCGGCCGAGTTTCTGGCCGATGGCGGCGGCGATGAGGTGCGGCGCCGCACCCTGCGGCACCATGCCCTTCGACACCCAGCGCGCCACCGACGTTTTGTCATAGCGAAGCGTCAGTCCTCGCTGAGCGCCAAGATCGTTGACGCGCCGCGCGAGGCCTGCGTTGCTGATTCCCGCGAGGGCGAGAACGGCGCCGAGTTTTTCGTTCGGCCCGCGTTGCTCCCTGGACATGCGCCACCCCTCGACACAGACGGCTGCCGACGTTGGCATAACCACGCGGCATTCGTAAACCCAGCGTAGTTCGCCGCATCCCAAGCGTTAAGGGGCATTGTTCCGGTTGGCGGGATTGTGGTCCGTACTGAAGTGCGGTTCAGATACAGGCTGTTGCGGTGTGCTCCCAGTGTGTGGCCGTGCGCCTGTCCGTGCGCTCTTCTCCGGCCATCGCGGGAGCGGTTCCATGGTCGTTGCGTGGGTCGGCCCGCTGTACTGGATCCAGTGGGCTGGGGGACACCGCCGCCTTCATCCCCGCGGGCGGCGGAACGGTCCGGGAGGCGTGCTCCGTCTCCCGGACTGCGCGACCGCGCGGTGGTCCGCAGGGTCTGTACGGAGAGTGTTCGACGCTGCGCACGAGATGGGGATTTGGCTGAAAATCGACCCCGTCGATGATGGGGTATCAGGCCTTCTACCACGGTAGTTGAGGGCGCGTCGGGCGTATTCGGGGCGTGTATCGGGGGCGCATTCGCGCCGCAGTCGTACTGGTGACGTGTCGCTGACGTGTCTTGCCTCCTGGCCGTCCCTTCTGTTCTTGCCGTCTCCGCCGCCGTCTCCGCCGCCGTCTTCTCCTTCCGTCTTCGCTGCCGTCCTCGCTGTCGTTCTCGCTGTCGTCCCAGGGGTGTTCGGGGTTGTTCGGGGGTGTCCGGGGCGGCGTGGGTGGCTCCGCCGGGGCGCGTTCGGCGGAGCGCAAGCGGCGCGGGCGCACTCTGGAACGCTTCCTTCATGGCAGCATGGTGAACCGGTTCGTACGGTGCACTGGTTGTCCACAGCCTGTGGAGGCGGCGATGCGGTGGTTGGTGGGATGGAGCAGCACCGCCGCGGGAGCCGTCGCTGCCGGCTCGGCGGGGGCCACGGGACCCGACGGCGAGACCCTGCACCCGGTGGGCTCCCAACTCCTGTGGGGCGATCCCGATCCGCTGTGGGCGGTCGGTGACTGGCGCCCCGACGAAGTGCGGGTCGTGAAGGCCGACGACCGGACGCGCATCGCCGTCCTCGGCATCTGCGGCGCCACCGACGAGCAGTTGCGCGTCGCGCTGTTCGCCGCGCGTGGCGGGGCACTTCGGCATCTGACCGCCTGGCCGGGGAGTTACACGGCCATCGTGCAGGTCGGCCGGAGGGTGACCGTCTGCGGCGATCTCGCGGGCGCGCGGCCGGTGTTCTACACCCCCTGGGCCGGTGGCACGGCGTACGCGACGGCCGCGCTGCCGCTGGCCGACCTCATCGAGGCCAACCTCGACTTCGGGCACCTCGCCGCGCTGCTGGCCGCCCCTGACGTGCCCGCGGCGCTTCATGACTCCACGCCGTACGACGGCGTGAAGCGCATTCCGCCGGGGCATGCGCTGATCCTGCGCGCGGGGGCGCGTGAGATCGCCGGGTACGAGCCGGTCGCCTCGCTGGCGGTGGCGGCGCCGACGGCCGACCCCGACAGTGCGGTCGACGCCGTGCGCGACGCGCTCGTGGAGGCCGTACGGACCCGGCTGTCCGCGCCGCGGCACGTCCCCGGGGCGGACATCGACCCCGGGCCCGTGCCCGGCATGGGGCCCGCCGAGCGGCGTGCCGCGCGCGGGATGCCCGTGCCGGGGATCGGGGCGGACCTGTCCGGCGGGCCCGCCTCGGGGACGCTGGCGCTGCTGGCCGCGGGGCTGCCCGGGAGGCCGGGCACGGTGCTGGGGCACGGCACGGGCGCGGGGGAGCGGCTGCTGGCGGTCACGTTCAACGACCTGGCCGTCGGAGGGCGGGAGGCCGAGTTGGAGCGGGCGGGCGCGCTGGCCGCCAACCCGCGGCTGCACCATGTCGTCGTCGCCGGTGGCGAGGACACCCTGCCGTACGCCGACCTGGAGGGCCCGCTGACCGACGAGCCGGGCGCGTCCCTGGTGACGGCGGCCCGGCACCGGGCGCGGCTCGCGGCCGGCAGCGCGGACCACTTCACGGGCTACGGTGCGCGGCAGGTCCTGGACGCCCATCCCGCGCGGCTGGCCGACCTGCTGATGGACCGCAAGCGGCGCCACCTGGTGCGGCCCGTCGCGGCGCTGGCCAGGACGGACGGCTCGGTGCTGGTCCCCGCGCGCGTGTACGCGGCGGCGCGACGGCTGTCCCGTACGCCGTACCGGACGGGGCTCGAATCCCTGGCCGAGCTCCTGCTCGAGCACCGTACGGACGACGGCCCGGACGCGCCCGGGGGCGCGGTGGAGGCCTCGCTCGCCGCGCTGACCTGGGGGAGACCCGGGCCGGCGGCGCGCTGGCTGACCGGTGAGGCGCTCGCTGAAGTATCGGTTCGTCTTCAGGCGGCGACGCACCGGTCGGAGCTGGTGGGGCCGGGGCAGCGGCCGGGTGACTTCCGCGCGCGTGCGGCGCTGGCGCGGTATGCGGCGGACCTGCGGGTGCTGGAGCAAGCCGCGGAGGTCCGCTTCCAGCGGCTGCACGCGCCGTTCCTCGACAACCAGGTCGTGCGCGCGGCGCGGGCGCTGCCCGAGGCGTTGCGGGTGCGGCCGGGGGCGCGGGCGGCGATCCTGCGTACGGTGCTGGAAGGGGCCGGGGTCCGGGACCTGCCGCCCGGGTGGGGCGTCCCGACCCAGGCGACGGCGGCGGCCGTGGCGCGTACGGGGCTGAGGGTGGCGGCGGACTCCCTGATCTCCCTGTTCGACACGCCGCTGCTGGCGGAGGCTGGGCTTGTCGAGGCCCGGGTGGTCCGCAAGGCCCTCCGCTCCGCGGCGGCGGGCGAACCCCTCCCTCTGGACGGACTCGCCGACCTCGTCTCCCTGGAACTGTGGCTCCGCCGCCTGCTGTCCCGACGCGGCACCTGCTGGACGGGCACCCCGGCCCGCCAGCGGGCTGTACCGTCGGGGATCGCGCCGCAGCGGGGGGCGTTGGGGGCGGGGGCCGCCGGGGTGCGGCGCGTGTAGCGCCTTCGCGGTGGTGGTGGGTCGGGGCCGCGCCGGGGGGTGTCCGTCCTCGGAACGGCGCGATGGGGTTGCGTACCGACTGACTGGCGTTGACGCGCCAACCGCTGCGGGCGGACACCCCCCGACACGTCCCCTTCTCGCCGTCGGCGGGTGCGGGCGCGTCTCGGCTGAGCTGCCGCAGGCCGCCGTGGCCGCCCTAGCTGCGGGCAGTCGTGCCGCTGGGGCGGCACGGGTGGGCGCAGCGGCACCCCGCGACGCCGGGCTGCGAAACCCCTAGGGCTCAGCTGCCGCCGGCACCTGGCGCCGAGTCGTGCCACGCCCGCCATCCCCGCCGGCCTCGGAAACACCCGGCCCCGAAAACCCCACAGTCCTCGCACCCACCCGGGCGACAATGACCCGGTGCGGTACAGAATCCTGGGCATCACCACGGCAGAGGACGAGCACGGCACAGCCGTACCCGTAGGCGGCCCCCGTCTCCGCGCCCTGCTCACCGCCCTCGCCCTGCGCCCCTCCCGCGTCACCACCCCCCAGACGCTGATCGACGAGGTGTGGACGGACGACCCGCCCCAGGACGCCCACGCCGCGCTCCAGGCCCTCGTCGGCCGCCTCCGCCGCGCCCTCGGCAAGGACGCCGTGACCTCGGCCCCGGGCGGCTACCGCCTCACGGCCACGCCGGACGACATCGACCTCTTCGTCTTCGAACGGCTCCTCCAGCACGGCACCGACGCCCTCGCCGCCGACGCCCCCGCCCTGGCGGAACGCCACCTCGACGACGCCCTCGCCCTCTGGCGCGGCCCCGCCCTCGCCGACCTCCCCGACCGCACCGCCGCCACCCGCCCGGAGGCCGCGCGCCTGGAGGCGACCCGGGCCCGGGCCGAGGCCCGCCTACGGCTCGGCCGCGCCCTGGACGTCGTACCGGAACTGCGGGAACTGACCGCCGTACACCCGTACGACGAGCCGCTGCACGCCCTCCTCATCCGCGCCCTGCGCGACACCGGCCGTGAGGCCGACGCCCTCGCCGCGTACGAGTCGGCCCGCCGCGCCCTCGCGGAGGGCCTCGGCACCGACCCCGGCCCGCAACTCCGCGCCCTCCACACCGAGCTGCTCGCGTCGGCCGCGAGGAGCGGGAAGCCGGCGCCCGCTCCGCCCGAGCGCACCGGGAACATCCGTCCCCGCCTGACCTCGTTCGTCGGCCGGGAACCCGAGATCGACGCCATCCGTTCAGACGTGCACAGGGCCCGCCTCGTCACCCTCACCGGACCGGGCGGCTCCGGAAAGACCCGTCTCGCCGAGGAAGCCGCCGCCGGGCTCCCGCAGGCGTGGCTGGCCGAGCTCGCCCCGCTCGACCGGCCGGAGGCGGTGCCGGGAGCGGTGGTCAGTGCGCTCGGTCTGCGCGAGACCGTGCTGATGACCAGTGAGCTGACGGCCCTGCAGGACGACCCCGTCGCCCTGCTCGTGGAGTACTGCGCGCCGCGCAGCCACCTGCTGATCCTTGACAACTGCGAGCATGTCATCGGCGCCGCCGCCCATCTCGCCGAGACCCTGCTGACCCGCTGCCCGGGGCTCACGATCCTCGCCACGAGCCGTGAACCCCTGGGTGTGCCCGGTGAACTGGTGCGTCCGGTCGAGCCCCTGCCGCCGGACCACGCCCGCCGGCTGTTCGCGGAGCGCGCCGCCGCCGTCCGTCCCGACGCGGACGCCGCGCTGCGTGACGAGCGGGCGGTGGCGGAGATCTGCCGCCGCCTGGACGGGCTTCCGCTCGCCATCGAGCTGGCCGCGGCCCGGCTCCGGCTGCTCACGCCCCGCCAGATCGCCGACCGGCTCGACGACCGCTTCCGCCTCCTCACCTCCGGGAGCCGTACGGTCCTGCCCCGCCAGCAGACCCTGCGGGCCGTCGTCGACTGGTCGTGGGAGCTGCTCGACGAGGCCGAGCGGACGGTGCTGTGCGAGGTGTCCGTGTTCGCGGGCGGCTGGGACCTGGCCGCGGCGGAGGCCGTGTGCACCGGACCGGCCGCCGAGCTGCTCGGGGCCCTCGTCGACAAGTCCCTCGTCGTCGCGGCACCCTGCGAGCCGGACGGTTCGCAGGGCTCGGTCGGCATGCGGTACCGGCTGCTGGAGACCATCCACGAGTACGCCGTCGAGCGCGCAGCCGAGACTCCGCAGCTGCGTGCGGCGGCCGAGCGGCGGCACCGGGCGTGGGCGCGCGCCCTCGTCCAGCAGGCAGAGCCGCTGCTGCGCTCCGCCGGGCAACTGCCGTGGGTCTCCCGCCTGGAGACCGAGCTCGACAACATCCGCGCGGCCCTCGACCGGGCCCTGACGGCCGGGTACGAGGAGGAGGCCGGCGCCATCGTCCTGGCCATCGGCTGGTTCTGGTGGCTGCGCAACTACCGGCACGAGGGGCTGCAGTGGCTCGACCGGACCCTGCGGCTGGGTGTGGAGAGGGACGCCTCCGCCGGGCTCGTGCCGTCCGGCGGCGAGCCGGGTCTGCCCGATCCCGTCGACCACTTCCTCGCCGCGCCGGACGGGGAGGCGGGGCATCCGCTGCACGCCCTGCGGATGGATCTGCGCGTGCTGCATGTGTTCTTCATGACCGAGGCCGGGTCCATACAGGCGTTCGTCGACGAGCGGCGGCCGTATGTGGAGCGGGTGTGGGCCTACTTCCGGGAAGGCGGCCCACGGGCGGCCCGGATCCCGGGGATCGTCTGCCCGATCGTCTCCTCCTACCTGGGCGACCGCAGCGACCTCAGGGCCGTCATGGACTCCGCCGTCGCCAACTGCCGTGCGCACGGCGGGGACTGGGAGACCGCCGTCGCCCTGATGTTCCGTACGCACATGGTCGTCGACGGACCCGGTGGCCTGGACGGCGTGGACGAGGACCTCGCGGAGCTGCGGATCCTCAGCCGCCGCGCCGGTGACCGCTGGCTGCGGGCCCAGGTGTGCGGCGCGGCCGGCGAGGCGGCCATGGCCCGCAGCCGCTTCGAGGAGGCCAAGGGGGAGTACGAGGAGGCGCTGCGGCTCGCCTACGAGGTGGGCGCCTACGCCGAGTCGCCGTTCCTCATCGCCCGGCTCGCCGAGATCGCCTACCGCGCGGGAGACCGCCCGGCCGCGCTCGCCGGGCTGGACGAGGCGACCGCCGCGGCCGACCGGTACGGCGTGGCGGACTCCAGGGCGTTCGTCCTGGTGCTGCGGGCCCACATGGCGTCCGAGGAGGGGCACACCGCCCGGGCGCGCGAGCTGTGCGACCTGGCGCGTGCGGACGCTGCGCGCGGCACGCCGCCGCCCCAGTTCGTGGTGCTGCTGGATCTGGTGGACGCCGTGGTCACGGCGAGCGAGTCCGGCCCGGGGGCCGCCCTGGCCAAGCTGACCGGCGCGCTTCACGAGGCCGTGGACAAGCGGTGCTCCGACACGGTCCGGGCCGCGGTCGTGGACAACGCGGCGGGACTGCTGGCCGACCTCGGCGACTTCCCGCGCGCTGCTCGGCTGCTCGGCGCCGGTGACCACTGGTGGGCCGGCCGTCCCCGCCCCATGCCGGAGCACGCCCAGGTGGAACGGACCGGGGCAGCCGCGCGCGCCGCCCTGGGCCCTGCCCGCTGCGAGTCGGAGCGCGCCGCGGGCGCGGCCCTCGCGGCGGACGACGTCCTGCGCGAGCTGGAGAAGGCGCGGAGTGCCTACGCCACCGGGCCAGAAGCCGCTAACCGCAGGTGAACCTGGACTCCGCCCAGTCCGCCAGGGCCAGATTGTCGAGGGCGCCGTGCGGCTCCACCACCAGCCGTACGGTGCTGCGGCCGGTGAGGTTCACCTGGACGGGAACCGCAGCGTCACCGCCCTCCACCAGCCCGGACCGCCACAGCCGGGCCCCGTCGGCGTAGACGGAGAAGTACACCTTGCCGAGCTTCAGCGCCATGTCGTCCACCCCGACGAGCGCCTCGTACGAGGAGCAGGAGCGGTTGAGGTCGATGGTGACGGAGGAGCGGCCGTGCACGGTGACGCCGTGCGTGTACCGCCGGTCGCCGGCCGACAGGCCGTACCGCTGCCAGACCCAGCTGCTCTCGCCGATCCGCATCTCGGGCGCGGTGCCGTCACCGCTGATGTCGTACGACAGTTCGCTCCACTGGTAGACGGCCGGGGCGGGCGGCCTCTCGGTCGGGGGCGGGGTCGGGGTCGGCGTGGGCGTGGCCTTGGAGGGCGGTGTCGGCCTCGGAAGCGCGGGCGGTGGGGTGGGCTTCGGGGTCGGGGCCGGGGAGGGTGCGGACGACGGGCTGGTCCTGGGGGTCGGTGCCGACGCCGGCGTCTCGGCCCGCGCGGGCACGATCGCCGGTGACCCCGGTCCGGGTTCCCGCTGCGAAGGAGAGGGCGTGGGCTCGGCGGGCCGGACCACCGGCGAGGTCGGGGTGGAAGCCGGCCTCGCCTCGTCCTCCGGCTTCTCGTTGCCGGACAGCGCCAGCACCACCGCGGCCACCACGCCCACGGCGACCACACCGGCCGCGATACCGGCCTTCACCGGCGCGCCCACCCCCTCGGAGGCCGCACCGCCTCCGGCTCCACCGGACGAGCCGCCCCCCGCAGCCCCGCCGGTCGAACCGGCACCCGCAGCCCCGCCGGTCGAACCGGCACCCGCCGCCGACCCGCCCGACGAGCCCCCGCCCGCCGCGGCGGCCGCGCCCGCGGCTCCGGCCGCCCCCGCTCCCGCGCCGCCGGCGATGAGCCCGGCCGCCTTGGCGTACCCGGCGGCGCCGAACCAGCCGATGACCGCGAGCGGCACCACCGCGGGGATACCGCCGGCGACCTCCTCGATCTGCGTCGCGGCGAGCCGGCACTTCGCGCACTCCTCCAGGTGCTTGCGCAGCCCGCGCTCGGCACGCGTGCGCAGCCGCCCGCGGGCGTACGTGCCGAGCTGGTCGGCATAGCGCGCGCATTCCTCGTCGGCGGTGAGCGTGGCGCTGACGTGGGCCTGGAGGTAGGCCTGCTTAAGGCCCTCGCGGGCCCGGCTGGCGAGCACGCGCGTGCCGTTGGCGTCCAGCCCGAAGAGCGTGGCGACCTCGCTGGGCGACTCGTCCTCGACCTCGGTGTGCCACAGCACGGCCTGCCACCGCTCCGGCAGCGACCGGAAGGCCCGCATGGCCATGGAGCGCTCGGCGTCGTGCATCGCCCGCACGTCCGCGCCCAGGTCGAGCGTGTCGTCGTCGGACACGTAGGAGCCGCGTGCGGACTGGGCGGCGAACACCGCGAAGTCGTCGACGAGCTGCTCCCGCCGCGCCGACCGCGTCCAGGAGGCGGCGACGCGCCGGACGGAGGTGAGCAGGTAGGCGCGTACGGCGTGCTCGGGTCCGGAGCCCCCGCGTACCGCCTGGAGCATGCGGGCGAAGACCTCGGCGGTCAGGTCGTCGGCGGTGTGAGCGTCACGGCAGCAGGTCCGGGCGTACCGGCGCACGGCCTGCGCGTGGCGCCGGAACAGCTCCTCGTACGCCGTGTCGTCGCCCGAGCGCATCCGGCCGATGAGATCGGCGTCGGAGGGCGGCAGCTCGCGCGGCGGCGGCAGGACGCTGTCCTCACGCCAGGCGCGCTGTGGCGGGACCGAGCCGTCGGCGGGACGCCCGCCCGGCGGTACGGCCGCGCGTCCGCCCTGGCTCGGCACCTGCGGCGGGACCGGGCCGCCGGCTGTGGCGTCCCCGTCACCGCTCGACTCGTCCCGCCCGTCAACGCTCATCGCGGAAAGCCCCCGCCAGCCGGCCAACACGTCCAGACCACCGGGTCAGAGTGCCATATTGGCTTTTCGTCAGAACCCCGGAGTTCGGACGATCACTCATCCGTGGGGATTTGCCGCACGCCAGTACTAGCCGTCACTCATTCGGGGAATGAACCCCTGTCGCCCGAACGGGGCTCGGAGGCGACGGGCGCGATCCGGCGGCTGGTCATGACCGCCAGAGCCGACGAGTTCGATGCACGGGGTCGATCGACCAGACCAGACCAGCCGACCGGCAGGCCGACGACATCGGCCGGTCGCTCCGCCCCGTTCAGGCAGCCCGTTCAGACAGCCCGTTCCGGTCGACCACTCCGGCCGACCGCCCCGCCGATTTCCGGCAGCCGGTTACGGCCGACCGGATCAGTCGGCCGGCCAAGCTGACGAGCCAAGCCGACCGGTCGAGCCGACGAGCCAAGCCGACAAGCCAGGTCGATCAGTCCAGCCGAGCCGACCGGCAAGCCGGCCACACCGCCCGATCGCTCCGCTCGCTCCGACTGCAGAGTCCGACTGCCGACTGACCACTGCCGCCTGACGACTGCCGATCCCGGCTGCCCGTTCCGGCAACCGCCCCGCTCACGCCGGCCGCGACCGCAGTCCCTCCAGCAGGATGTCCAGCAGTCGGGCCGACGCGGCCGCCTGCTGTGCCGCGTCCGGCAGTGAGGGCGCCGCCGTCGCGATCACCAGCAGCACGTCCGACACCGACACGTCCGCCCGCAGCTCACCCGCCGCACGCGCCCGCTCCACGAGCTGACCCACGACCTCGAGCAGCGCCGACGCACCGGCGTCGTCCTCCGCCGCGACCGCCGACGCCGGCATCGAGGCGACCGCCACCGGCTCCTCCGGCACCAGCCGCAGCTCCCCCGGGCCCGGCTGCGTCCGCTGCTGCGGCACGCGCGCCTGACCGGCACGGTCCTCCTCGACCGAGACCCGCAGCACCTGCGGCGGCAGCAGCCGCCCGGCGCCGGAGGCCACCGACGTCCGCAGGAAGCGCGACAGCGCCGACCACGGCTCGTCCTCCTGTCCGAGCGCCGCACGCGCCTGGTCGGTCAGCCGGGAGGTCTCCTCCTCGGCTATCCGCCGCACCAGGACGTCCTTGCTCGGGAACCGCCGGTACACCGTGCCCACGCCGACTCGCGCGCGTCGCGCCACGTCCTCCATCGGCGCGCCGTATCCCAGCTCGCCGAACACCTCGCGCGCCGCCCGCAGCACATGCTCCAGATTGCGCTGTGCATCCACGCGCAGCGGCGTCGTCCGCGCTCCGTTCCCGCGTCCGTTGCCCGCCGTCGCGCTCATCGTCACGCCACCCGCTGCGACAGCGGACGCGGACGACCAATGAGAGTCCTGAACATGCATATGCATTCCCCCGGTAATGACGTCTCCCCCCGGAGACACTCCCCGCCATACGATGCCGGGACGGAGGAACTGGCCCGGGTCCCCGGGCCGCCCGTCGCGGATCCGGCGAGCGCATCCCCCTACACCCCGTCGACACACGAACATAGTTGAGAGGGAGTCAATTCAGAAGGGGCACGTTCCGCACGGAGCGCCCACCGATCGGAGTACGGGTCGCATACGTCCTGAATGTGCCCCCGAGCGCCCCCTGTACCACCCCATCTGACCTGCGAGTATCCCCCGTAGCCTGCCTTTCCGGCCAACTCCGCGCGCTCTCCCGCTCCGGTCACACAATTCGTCGAGGCTGTGGACAAACGCAAGCGGCGGGTGCGTCATGGGATGGTGAAGGAACGTGCGCGCATTCTCGTTGTCGGTGGTGGCTACGTCGGGATGTACACGGCCCTGCGCCTCCAGCGCAGACTGAAACGGGAACTGGAGCGGGGCGAGGTGGAGATCACGGTCGTCACCCCCGACCCATACATGACGTACCAGCCGTTCCTCCCCGAGGCCGCCGCGGGTGCCATCTCCCCCCGCCACGTCGTCGTACCCCTGCGCCGCGTCCTCGACCGGTGCCGCGTCCTCATCGGCGAGGCCACCGCCATCGACCACGCCGGGCGCACTGCCACCGTCACCACCCTCGCCACCGAGGAGGAGGGCACGGGCGGGCAACAGCTGACCTACGACGAACTCGTCCTCGCCCCCGGCTCCGTCTCACGCACCCTGCCGATCCCCGGCCTCGCCGACCACGGCATCGGCTTCAAGACCGTCGAAGAGGCCATCGGCCTGCGCAACCACGTCATCGAGCAGATGGACATCGCCTCCTCCACCCGCGATCCCGCGATCCGCGACGCGGCCCTCACCTTCGTCTTCGTCGGCGGCGGCTTCGCCGGAGTGGAGGCGCTCGGCGAACTGGAGGACATGGCCCGCTACGCCGCGCGCTACTACCACAACGTCCAGCCCGATGACATGAAGTGGATCCTCGTCGAGGCCTCGGACCGCATCCTGCCCGAGGTCGGCGAGGAGATGAGCCGCTACACCGTCACCGAACTGCGCCGCCGCAACATCGACGTACGCCTGCAGACCCGCCTGGAGTCCTGCGCGGACCGGGTCGCCGTCCTCAGCGACGGAGCCCGCTTCCCCACCCGTACGGTCGTCTGGACGGCCGGCGTCAAACCCCACCCCGTCCTGGCCGCCACCGACCTGCCCCGCAACGACCGTGGACGGCTCACGTGCACGGCGGAACTGGCCGTCGAGGGCACCACGCACGCGTGGGCCGCCGGAGACGCCGCCGCCGTCCCCGACGTCACGGCCGGTGAACCCGGCCGCGAATGCGCCCCCAACGCCCAGCACGCCCTGCGCCAGGCCAAGGTCCTCGCCGACAACATCGTGCGCACCCTGCGCGGCGAGCCCCTTCAGACGTACGAACACGCCTACGCCGGCTCGGTCGCCTCCCTCGGCCTGCACAAGGGCGTCGCCCACGTCTACGGACGCAAGCTCAAGGGCTACCCGGCCTGGTTCATGCACCGCGCCTACCACCTCAGCCGCGTGCCCACCTTCAACCGCAAGGCGCGCGTACTCGCCGAATGGACCCTGGCCGGGCTCTTCAAACGCGAGATCGTCTCCCTGGGTTCACTCGAACACCCCCGGGCCGAGTTCGAACTCGCGGCCGGTGGAAAGCCTTCTCAAGACCCCCCGGTGAACCCGAAGGGGTCGTCCTGACCGGACCCAGGAACTCCTCCGGCCGGCCCGGCGTCTGACGGATGCCGGTCGGGTCCGCTCACTGCCAGACTGGTCCACCACCGCGGGCGTGCCACCCCTCGCCCCGGTGCGGGCCCCCGGGGCCCCGGCCGGTTCCGGTGCCGGCCGCCGACGACTACACGAGGCAAGGATTCGTGAACTTCACGCGCTGGAGCGCCCGGCTCCCCGGAACGCAGCGCCGCGCCGCAGCGCGGACCGAGCAGACGGCCTCCCCGGACCGGCGGGGGGAAGGTTCCGTACCCGCCGCCCGTGCCGAACAACTGACCGACGAGCCCCCGTCCGTACCCGCCGTCGACGAACTGCGGGTGCGCGAGGTCCTCGACCGCGTTCCGTCCCTCGTCGCCCTGGTCCACGGCCCCGACCACCGCATCGCCTACGTCAACGACGCCTACACCAGCGCCTTCGGCGTACGCCCCCTGGGCGAACGCGCCCGCGAGGCCCTCCCCGAACTGGACGCCCTCGGCCTGTTCCCCCTCCTGGACCAGGTCCAGCGCAGCGGCAAACCCCGCACGGTCAAGTCCCGCAAGGCCCCCGACGGCCGCTCCTACACCTTCACCTGCACCCCCGTCGCCCAGGGCGACGGCAAGGGCGGCGGCGACGGCCGCGGAGTGCTCGTCTTCGCCACGGACGTCACCGACCACGCCGAAGCGGCCGAACGCCTGCGCGCCAGCGAACGCCGCCAGCGCGAAACGGCGGTGACCCTCCAGAGGTCACTGCTCCCCCAGGAGCTCGAAGAACCCGACGACCTGCGCGTCGCCGCCACGTACCACCCCGGCGGCACGGAGGCCGCGGTCGGCGGCGACTGGTACGACGTCATCACGCTGGGCGGCGGCCGCACGGCCCTCGTCATCGGCGACGTCATGGGCCGCGGCGTCCGCGCGGCAGCGGTCATGGGCCAGCTCCGCACGGCGGTCCGCGCCTACGCCCGCCTCGACCTGCCCCCGCACGAGGTCCTCCAGCTCCTGGACGGCCTGGCCGCCGAGATCGACGCCAACCAGATCGCCACGTGCGCGTACGCGGTCCACGACCCGAACGAGGGCAAGCTGGTCTACGCCTCGGCGGGCCACCTCCCCATCCTCGTCCGCGACGAGAACGGCGCGGTCCTGCGCGCCGACGAACCCACAGGACCGCCGCTCGGCACCGGCGGCTGGATGCACTCCTCGGGCTCGATCCCCCTCGGCCCCGGCTCCACGGCCGTCCTCTACACGGACGGCCTGGTGGAGCGCCGCGACGCCGACCTGGACGAGGGCATCGCCGCCCTGGAACGCGCCCTGGCCGGCGCCACCGGCACACCCCAGGTCGTCTGCGACCGCCTGGTCCGCTCGGCCGGCGTGACCCCCGACCACGACGACGACGTGGCCGTCCTGGTCCTCCAGCACCCGGCTCGCACCGGCCCGGAGAGCGAGCTGTTCCGCAACGCCGCCCTGGATCTCCTGGGCGGCGTGGAAGCGGCCCCCCGCGCGCGTGCCTTCGCCTCCGGCGTCCTGACCAGCTGGCGCTTCCCCGCCGACCTGCACGACCTGGGCGTCCTGGCGACCAGCGAACTGGTCGCCAACTCCCTCCAGCACGGCACACCGCCGATGCGCCTGCGCCTGCGTCGCACCGACCGCCGCCTGATCATCGAGGTCACCGACGGCGACGACCACCTCCCCAGGCGCCGCCGCGCGGAACCGGGCGACGAATCGGGCCGCGGCATCGCCATCGTCGCCACGATCGCGTCGAACTGGGGCTGCCGCCGGACCCCGGGCGGCGGCAAGGCGGTGTGGTGCGAGTTCGCCCTGCCACGCGGGGGGATGTGAACGTCCGGCCAGCACGACCCTGTGCTCCCGACCGTCGTCCTCGCGGCGCGGATCTCCGGCTTCGTGCTGAGCGTCCCGTGGTGGCAGCTGGCCGTCCTCGCCGCGGCGATCTACTTCGCCGCGCTGCTCGCCGCGGTCCACTCCGCCCACCGGCTCCGCGTGACCGAGGCGCGATCGGCCTGACCCGGACAGCCCGGCCCGGGCGCACGCCGACGGCGCAGGTGCCTCACACGTCCGCCGACACGGACGCGTCACCCCGCGCCACGATCCGGCTCTTCGCGAGCCACGGCTGATCCTGTACGTCGGTCAGCTGCCGCCCCAGCCGCACGGCGAGAACGGTGATCCCCAGCGAGAACAGCAGGAACGCCACGATGTACGGCGCGTGCAGCGAGGCCCCCAGCGGCCCGCCCACCGCCGGCCCGACGGCCAGCGCGAGCTGCTTGACCAGGGCGAACGCGGAGTTGTACTGCCCGGCCATCCCCTCCGGCGCCAGATCGGCGACCAGCGGGGCGACCGTCGGCGACAGCATCGCCTCACCCAGCCCGAACAAGGCGTACGTCGAGACGAACGCTGCCGTCGCCATCTCCTGGCTCCCGTGCCCGAGCCCCGCGTACCCGGCGACAGCCCACGCCACGGCCCAGATCAGCCCGACAGCAGCGATCACCCGCGAGCGCCGACGCCGCTCCACGAACCGCAGCACGGCGAACTGCGCCACGACGATCACCAGCGTGTTCGCCGCCAGGGCGGTCCCCAGCGCCGACGTCGATATCCCGGCGGCCTCGACCCCGTACGCGCTCAGCCCCGACTCGAACTGCCCGTAGCAGGCGAAGAACAGCACGAAGCCCAGCACGCACAGCTGCACCATGGCCCGGTTGCCCAGCAACTGCTTCCAGCTGCCCCGGCCCGACGTCAAGGGCGCGCCCTCGATCCGCGGCGCGTGCGGCACCCGCACCGTCGCCATCACCACGACCAGCAGCATGAACATCGCCGCCTCGATCGCGAAGAGCAGCGTGAAGGAGGCGGCGCTCGATGTGTCGACGAGATGCCCGCCGATGAGGCCACCGACCCCGAGCCCGAGGTTCTGCAGGAAGAACTGCATGGCGAAGGCCCGCGACCGCGTCTCCGCCGACGAGCAGTCCACGATCATCGTGGCCAGCGCCGGCTGCATCACGGCCTGCCCGGCCCCCAGCAGGGCAGCCGACACCAGCACGGCGGCCGCACTGCTCGCGACCCCCAGACTCAGCGCCCCCAGGGCGGCGGTGACCAGGGCGGCGAGCAGCACCGGCAACGGTCCACGCCGGACGATGGCCCGCCCGGCGAACGGCAGCACGACCAGCGCCGCCACAGCGAAGACGGCGAGCACGAGACCCGCCGTCATGGCTCCCAGCCCCCGCACCTGCGCCACATAGACGTACAGATACGGGACGGTGAAGCCGAGCCCGAACGCGCTGAGTGCGTTGCCCACGTGGATCCGGCGCATCGCTGCGCCCATCGCCCTGGTCACGTTCACCTCTCTCACTAGTTAGGAGTGAAGACTTCGAAACTAAAGTTCGAACCTAAAGAGTACATATCCAAGGACTTCAAGGCAAAGAACGGCCGTGCCATACTGCGCCCATGGGCGACACCCCCGGCCCCAGCGAGCCGACCCTCGAAGAGCAGATCGCGGCGTACCAGCGCGAGTTCCAGGACCTCGACCCCCAGGTCGAGCAGATCGTCTCGGCCCTGTCCCGCCTGAACCGCCGCATGAACGTCGCCTACGGTCGTCAGACCGCGGCCCTCGGCATCAGCAACGCCGAGTGGGAGGTCCTGAAGGCCCTCGTCCTCTCGGGCGCCCCCTACCGACTGGGTCCGAGCGACCTCGCCAAGCGCCTCGGCCTGACCCCGGCCGCCATGACCCACAGGATCGACCGCATGGTCGGCGAAGGACTGGTCACCCGGGAGCGGGACGAATCCAACAGGGTCCGCGTCATCGTGGAACTCACCAGCGGAGGTCGTGAGAAGTGGCTGGAGGCGATGCGCCTGGCGTCGGTCTTCGAGGAGGACCTGCTCCAGGACCTGTCCCCGCAGGAGCGCACCGCGCTCGGCGAGGTCCTCACCCGGCTCCTGCGCCGGGTGGAAGACGCCCAGCCTGACGCCGGCGGCCGCCTCTCCGACCTGGACTGACGCCCGCACAAAAGATCTTGACAGGGGTCACTTGACAGCCCCCTCCCGGATCCGTAAAGTTCTTCGGGTTGCCGCGGAGCCGTAACGGTTCTGCGACAGCACTTCCGCCGCATGAGCGGCACCCAACCACTAGCAAGATCGCTCCCAACGGGATTGATTTCGGCGTGCCCGAATTCAATTCGAATTGGGGCTCGACGACCTGATCGACTCCGCACTGGCTTCGATTTTGGAAACGCCGAGAGAACGCGCTAAGGTTGGACACGTCGGAACGGCCCAGCGGCCGGGAAGACGAACCCCGCTGACTGGGGGTCAGATCGAAGAAAAAGATCTGATAGAGTCGGAAACGCAAGACCGAAGGGAAGCGCCCGGAGGAAAGCCCGAGAGGGTGAGTACAAAGGAAGCGACCGTTCCTTGAG